>NZ_LJSC01000051.1:182107-378038 GCF_001303875.1 Gemmobacter sp. LW-1
CGGATCACCGCCATATCGTTCTGCCAGCCCTGCGGCAGATGCGGCGCCAGTCCCTCAAGCGCCTCGGCCGGGTAAGCGCCTTTCGTGATCGCCTCGATGAACCAGCGATTGAAGATCGCGTCCTGACGGGCAGCGGCGGCAAGGTCGGCGGGGGCGTCGCTGGCAGGCACCGCACGGTCAAAGTTCAGCACGATTCCCAGATCGCGCTGTCCCAGCCCGTGCAGCCGCTCCATCGCCATGCCATGTGCCAGCAGGATGTGGTGCATGGCGCGGGCGGCGGCGCGGATGTCGCGCAGGCCCGGCGCATGGGCTCCGAGGAAATGCGACAGCCAAGCCACGCACCATGGCTCATTGATTGTGGCCGTGGCGGCGATGCGGTCCCCAATACGCCGGGTCACGATTTCCGCGAAATCGGCGAAACGAGCGCAGGTATCGCGGTTGCGCCAGCCACCCAGATCGGCCAGCGCAGCGGGCAGATCCCAGTGATACAGGGTCAGAAATGGTTTCAGCCCGCGCGTCAGCATGCCGTCGACCAGCCGGTCATAGAAATCCAGACCTTCGGGGTTCACCGTCATGCCATCCGGCATCACCCGCGACCAGTTGGTCGAAAAGCGCCAGGCATCCATATGGGCGCGGGCGGCAAGGTCCAGATCCTCGGGCCAGCGGTGGTAATGGTCGCAGGCGGTGGCGCCATCCTCGGCGCGCACCACATTGCCAGGGGTGGCGGCGAAAGTGTCCCAGTGCGAGGGGCCACAACCGCCGAAGCGCGTGCCCTCCACCTGATAGGCGGCGGTGGCGGCACCGAACAGGAAGCCCGGCGGGAAGGTGGCGCGCGGCGGGATCGGATCAGCCACGATGCGGGCCTGTGGATTGACCGATGATCAACTCTGCCTCCATCAGCAACTCGCGCGGCGCCCCCGCCTCACCCCGGATCAGCCCGATCAGCATGGCCGCCGCCTGCCGCCCGGCCTCGCGCACGGAAGACCGGGTGGCAGTGAAGATTGGCAGGTCGTCACCGTTGCGCAGATAGCTCAGCTCGTCATCGTGAACGATGACGGAAACGTCCCGGCCCATTTGCAGACCACGCTCTTCAATCGCGCGGCGGATGCCAAGGCCCATGATGATGGACGAAACCAGAAAGGCCGTGGGCGGGTTGGGGCCGGACAGCAGCGCCGCCCCGAGCCGGTGACCGCTGGTTTCCGTCATTTCCTCGCTGGCCATGATCGCGGGATCAACGGGAATGCCGCGTGCAGCCAGCGCAGCCTCATATCCGGCCCGGCGACGCAGCGCGAAATCCATGAACTCCAGCCCGTTCATCAGCGCGATCCTGCGATGGCCGAGATCCAGCAGGAATTCAGTGGCCCGCTGGAAGGCGCGCCGGTTGTTCACATCAACCCAGGGGTAGGGGCGCGGGCTGTCGGTGGCGCGGCCATGGACGACAAAGGGGATGCCAAGGTCGTGCAGCAGCGGAATGCGCTCATCGCGCATCCGTGGCGAATGCACGATCACCCCGTCGACCGTCCCCCGAGATTTGAGTTCGCGATACGCGCGTTCCTCATCATCGTCCGAAACGACGGACAGCAGCAGATCATAGCCGTTGCGGGAATAGACTTCACCCGCACCGGCGATGAAATCGGCGAAGACCGGGTTGACGATCTCGTGCCGTGTCGCCAGCGGAATGACATGGCCCACGGCCATGGCGCGCCCTGTCGCCAGCCGGATGGCACGGGTATTCGGCTGATAGTTGTATTTTTTGGCTGCGGCAGCTACTCTTTCGCGAGTGGCCTCGTTCACTTCGGGATAGCCGTTCAGGGCCCGGCTCACCGTTGTGGGTGACAGGTCGAGTTTGCGGGCCAGCTCCTTGAGATTCATGTGCGTGCAGCCAAAGCGTTTCAAATTCGCCGGGATGTTAGCCGTCCGGGGCGGGGGCGTCAAAGCCCAAATCATCTGTTTTTCCGCCCTGATCTCACGGGTTGCGTGCGACTTTTGTCGAAGATTCGTTGACAGCCGGGCCAGGGATGTCTTATCTGTGCCAATCCAAAGCGGTTTGAAATGTGATTCCGCGACGGGGACGGTGCCGGAATGAAGCACCGATGGAGGAGGAACGGGAGGATGACAATGAAACGGAGCCTGTGCGCCGGTGTGGCGGTTCTGGCGCTGATGGCCGGGCAGGCCGGGGCGCGTGACCTGAAATTCGCGCCGGGCGAGGATGCGCGGCTGAACTGGGACAGCTTCGAGGCGTTCAGACAGGATCTGTCGGGGCAGGAACTGACGATCCTTGGCCCCTGGCTTGGGCCTGACAAGGATCTGGTCGAAAGCGTCATCGCCTATTTCGAGGCGGCAACCGGCGCCAAGGTGAATTACAGCGGCTCCGACAGTTTTGAACAGCAGATCGTTATTGACGCGCAGGCGGGCTCGCCGCCCGATATCGCGGTTTTCCCGCAGCCTGGCCTGCTGCGCGATCTGGCCAGCAAGGGCTTTGTGGTGCCGCTGGGCGACGAGACCGCGAAATGGGTGGCCGAAAACTATGCTGCCGGCCAAAGCTGGGTCGATCTGGCGACCTTCCCCGGCAAGGATGGCACGCCGGGACTTTACGGTTTCTTCTACAAGGCCGACCTGAAATCGCTGGTCTGGTATGTGCCCGAGAATTTCGAGGACGCGGGCTATGAAGTGCCAAAGACCATGGAGGAGCTGAAGGCGCTGTCGCAGCAGATCGTCGATGACGGCGGCACGCCGTGGTGCATCGGGCTTGGCTCGGGCGGGGCGACCGGCTGGCCTGCGACTGACTGGGTCGAGGACATGATGCTGCGCACCACCACGCCCGAGAATTATGACCGCTGGGTCAGCAATGATCTGAAGTTCGATGATCCCATCGTGGTCAATGCCATCGAGGAATATGGCGCCTTCGCGCGCAACGATGCCTGGGTGGCGGGGGGCGCGGGCGGTGTCGCCTCCACCGATTTCCGTGACAGCCCGAAGGGCCTGTTTGCCTCGCCGCCAGCCTGCTACATGCACCGTCAGGCCAGCTTCATTCCGTCCTTCTTCCCCGAAGGCACGGTGATCGGGCAGGATGCCGATTTCTTCTACTTCCCGGCCTATGCGGGCAAGGATCTGGGCCAGCCAGTGCTGGGCGCGGGCACGGTGTTCGGGATGATGAAGGACAGCCCCGCCGCGCGCGCCTTCATCCAGTTCCTCGAAACGCCCATCGCGCATGAGGTCTGGATGGCGCAGAAGGGCTTCCTGACCCCGCACAAGGGCGTCAACCCCGAGGCTTACAGCGACGAGACGCTGAAGAAGATGGGCGACATCCTGCTGAACGCTACCACCTTCCGCTTTGACGCCTCTGACCTGATGCCCGGACCAATCGGCGCCGGGGCCTTCTGGACCGGCATGGTCGATTATTCCGGTGGCAAGGATGCGGCGGCCGTGGCGGCCGAGATCCAGAAGACCTGGGATACGCTGAAGTAAAACGCGCGATGTAACGAGTGCATCCCGCCCGGAGCAATCCGGGCGGGGAGTCTGCGGCTGTCTTGGAGGCTTGGGGGAAACATGGAACAGCTACTGATGGCGGGCGGCACCATCGTGATCGGTGTCTTCGGATGCGTCGCCTATTTCTTTCTGTCGAACCTGATCCTCGATACGCTGCTGCCACCACGCGGGGCAGATGCCGGGCGCAATATCGCCCGTGCGGCCCAGATCCGGCCCTGGCTGTTCCTGCTGCCTGCCGTGCTGCTGCTGGCGGTCTATCTGGTCTATCCGGTTTTCGTGTCGGTCTGGTATTCGTTCCACGATTCCACCGGCCAGACCTATGTCGGCTTCGACAATTATTCGTGGCTGGTCAGCGATTCCAAGTTTCGGGAATCGATGCGCAACAACCTTCTGTGGCTGCTGGTGGTGCCCGCGGCATCGACCTTCTTCGGTCTGATCGCCGCTGCCCTGACCGACCGTATCCGCTGGGGCAATTTTGCCAAGGCGATGATCTTCATGCCGATGGCGATTTCCTTCGTCGGGGCCTCGGTGATCTGGAAATTCATTTATGACTATCGCGGCGACGGCCAGACCGAGATCGGCATGCTCAATGCGATCTGGGTGTCGCTGGGTGGCCAGCCGCAAACCTGGCTGACGCTGGAGCCGGGCAACAGCTTCATGCTGATGATTGTGCTGATCTGGATCCAGACCGGCTTTGCCATGGTGATCCTGTCCGCAGCACTGCGGGGCATCCCCGAGGAAACGGTGGAGGCCGCGATCCTCGACGGGGCCTCGCCCTTGCAGATCTTCGCCCGCATCAAGGTGCCGCAGATCTGGGGCACCATCGCCGTGGTCTGGACCACGATCACCATTACCGTGCTGAAGGTTTTCGACATCGTGCTGGCGATGACCAATGGCCAGTGGGGGACGCAGGTTCTGGCCAACCTCATGTTCGACTGGATGTTCCGCGGCAATGATACCGGGCGCGCCTCGGTCGTGGCGTTGGTCATCATGCTGATGGTGACGCCGATCATGATCTGGAACATCCGCAATGCCCGGAAGGAGATGCGCTGATGGACAATATCGCAGGAACAAAATCCTCGCTGGTCTGGGCCGTGCATCTCGCCACTGCCGCGCTGGTGCTTCTGTGGGTGCTGCCGACGATCGGGCTTTTGGTCTCGTCTTTCCGCGACCGCGACCAGATCACCACCTCGGGCTGGTGGCGATCCTTGTTCCCGGCTGAACAGAACATCGTCTACCGGGCCGGCGATGCAGATACGCAACGGCAGGACGGGCCGCTCTGGGTGATCGACGGCAATGTTTTTGACGGTGCAGGGGGCGAGGTCACGGCCTTCGGCGTGAACTCCCGTGCGCCCGCCGCCTTCGCCCCAGGGGCCGAGGCCGATCTGAAGGACGGCGTGAAGCTCGCGGTGCAGGCCAATGGCGACTACCGCCTGACTGCACCCGCGCAGTTCGAGGGCCGCTCGCCCCGCATCTTCGTCAGTTCAGTCTCCCCTCCGCGCTTCACGCTCGACAATTACCGCCGTGTGATGTTCGCCGAGGGGCTGGGCCGCGCCTTCCTCAACACCATGACGGTGACGATCCCTGCCACGATCATCCCGATCCTGATCGCGGCCTTCGCGGCCTATGCGCTGGCGTGGATGGAGTTTCCGGGCCGCGCGCTGCTGATTGCCGCGGTGGTGGGCTTGCTGGTCGTGCCCTTGCAGATGGCGCTCATCCCGCTTCTGAAGCTGCACAACCAGCTTGGCATCGGCAAGGAATACATCGGGATCTGGCTGGCGCATTCTGGCTTCGGCCTGCCACTGGCGATCTACCTTCTGCGCAACTACATGGTCGGCCTGCCGCGCGAGATCATCGAAAGCGCGCGCGTTGATGGGGCCACCGATTTCCAGATCTTCCTCAAGATCATCCTTCCGCTCAGCTTTCCGGCGCTGGCCTCCTTTGCGATCTTCCAGTTCCTCTGGACCTGGAACGACCTGCTGGTTGCCACCGTCTTCCTTGGCAACAACCCCGACCAGCTGGTGATGACCGGCCTCCTGCGCGAGCTGATGGGGTCGAAAGGGGGCGAGTGGGAAATTCTTGCCGCCTCGGCCTTCGTGTCCATCGCTGTGCCGCTGATCGTGTTCTTCGCAATGCAGAAATACCTGGTGCGCGGCCTGCTGGCCGGCTCCGTGAAGTGAGAGACCCATGACCCTTCCCAAAGACCCCGACTGGTGGCGCGGCGCGGTGATCTATCAGATCTACCCGCGCAGCTTTCAGGACAGCAACGGCGACGGTATCGGCGACCTGCCGGGCATCACCTCGCGGTTGGATCACATCGCGACCCTCGGCGCCGATGCGATCTGGATCAGCCCGTTCTTCACCTCGCCGATGAAGGACTTCGGCTATGACGTCAGCGATTATTGCGGCGTCGATCCGATGTTCGGCACACTGGCCGATTTCGATGCGCTGGTGACGCGGGCACATGATCTGGGTCTGCGGGTGATGATCGACCTCGTGCTGTCGCACAGTTCCGACCAGCATCCGTGGTTCCGCGAAAGCCGGCAGAGCCGCGATAATCCGAAGGCCGACTGGTATGTCTGGGCCGATCCGAAGCCTGATGGCACGCCGCCGAACAACTGGCTGTCAATCTTCGGCGGCTCGGCCTGGAGTTGGGATGCACGGCGCGAGCAATATTACTTGCACAACTTCCTGACCTCGCAACCCGATCTGAACTTCCACAACCCGGATGTGCAGGAAGCGCAGCTTGACGTTGCGCGGTTCTGGCTGGAACGCGGAGTGGATGGTTTCCGACTGGACACCATCAATTTCTATTTCGCAGACAAATACTTGCGCGACAATCCTGCGCTGCCAAAGGAACTGCGCAACGATTCCATTGCGCCCGCGGTGAACCCTTATAACCACCAGATGCATCTGTTCGACAAGAACCAGCCGGAGAACCTTGAGTTCCTGCGGAAATTCCGTGCCGTTCTGGCGCCTTACGGTGCGGCCGCAGTGGGCGAGGTCGGCGATGCGCAGCGCGGGCTGGAGATCATGGCCGAATATACTTCGGGCGGCGACAAGGTGCAGATGTGCTACCCGTTCGAGATGCTGCAACCCAGGCGCCTGACCGCCGAGGGGGTGCAGGCGACCTTTGCCCGTATGGCCGCTGCTGCGCCGGATGCATGGCCGTGCTGGAGCTATTCAAATCACGACACGGTGCGCCACATCACCCGCTGGCAACTTTCGGAAGAGGGTGCAAAGGCTTATACCGCGCTCCTGATGTGCCTGCGTGGCTCGGTTTGCCTGTATCAGGGCGAGGAACTGGGTCTGCCCGAGGCAGAAATTGCCTTTGAGGAACTGCAAGACCCCTACGGAATCGAGTTCTGGCCCGAGTTCAAGGGTCGTGATGGTGCACGCACACCGATGACCTGGCAGAAGGACAATGCGCAGGGTGGTTTTACTGCGGGTCCGCGCGCCTGGCTGCCGGTGACGGCACCGCATCTGGCGCGGGCCGTTGGCGCACAGGCAGGCGTGGCGGACTCCATGCTGGAATTCTACCGCGCCGCGCTGGCCTTCCGCCGCGCCCATCCGGTGCTGCGCGAGGGCACCATGACCGGGATCGAGGCGGTGGGCGCCGTGATCCGGTTCCATCGCCAGGGCAATGAAGAGATTTTCTGTGCCTTCAACCTTGGCGAAGGCACGCAAGAGATCGACTTGCCGGAAGGCCGGTGGGAGACGGTGGGTCAGAACATCGGCGGGCAACCTGCCGACGGTGGGAAAGCGATTTTGGGGGCCTGGCACTATTGCCTGGCCCGTCGGGTATGAGGGAGGGGCGCATATGGCCGATCTGAAACTGACCGGGGTTGAGAAGGCCTATGGTGAGGTCAAGGTTCTGAAGAACATCGACCTTGACATCAAGACGGGCGAATTGATCGTGTTTGTCGGCCCCTCGGGCTGTGGCAAGTCCACACTTTTGCGGATGATCGCCGGGCTTGAACGCATCACCGGCGGCGATTTCACCATTGATGGCGTGCGGATGAACGAGGTGCCGCCCGCGCAGCGTGGCATCGCCATGGTATTCCAGTCCTACGCGCTCTATCCACATATGACCGTGCGGCAGAACATGGAGTTCGCGCTGAAAATCGCGAAGAAGCCGCAGGCCGAAATGGATGCGGCGGTGGATAATGCCGCTCGCATCCTGCAACTGACGCCCTATCTGGATCGTCTGCCCAAGGCGCTTTCCGGGGGGCAGCGGCAGCGCGTGGCCATCGGGCGGGCGATCGTGCGCGACCCGAAGGTCTATCTGTTCGACGAACCGCTCTCGAACCTCGACGCTGCCTTGCGGGTGGCGACACGGATCGAGATTGCGCAGTTGAAAGAGGCGATGCCCGGATCGACCATGATCTACGTCACGCATGATCAGGTGGAGGCGATGACGCTGGCCAGCCGTATCGTGGTTCTGGCCGGTGGCGGTATCGCACAGGTTGGCACCCCGCTGGAGCTTTATGAACGGCCCGAGAACGAATTCGTGGCGCAATTCATCGGCAGCCCTGCCATGAATCTGCTGCCAGGCAAGATTGTCGCCACCGGCGCCGAGACGCGGGTCAAGCTGGATGGCGGCGGCGAGGCCATCGCGGCGATCCCCACCGGGGACGCGGATCTGGGGCTGTCGGTCAACCTTGGGGTGCGGCCCGAGGATATGGTGCCCAGTGACACCCCCGCGCTTTACACCGGCGAGGTGGAAATTACCGAGGCGCTTGGCGAGGTGACGCTGCTTTATTTCAAACGCGCGGGCGAGGCGGCGCCGGTGGTGGCGAAGCTGCCGGGTATCCATCAGGGGCTTCGGCACAGCGCGGTGCATCTGACTGCCGATCCGGCCAAGCTGCACCTGTTCCACAACGGCCGTTCGCTGCTCTATCGCTGAAACAAGCGCCAGCCCGGCGAGGAACAGCAGCGATAGCGCCAGTGCGATCAGCGTGGGCACCCAAAGTGTCAGGCGAGGCGGTTGTGGCAACTTCTCCATGACCGCTTCATCGCATCTTAAACTTTCCTGCCGGTTAATGGCGGAATGAAAAGTCTGACCGATTCCGAATGGGACATACTGGTCCCCGCGCCGCCCTTGCAGCAAAGCCGCAGCTATGGGGCGGCTCTGGTACGACTCGGGGCGCGGGCAGAGCGTGGGCTGCTGCACAACGTCCCGGTGCAGGTGATTACACGGCGCGGCCTGCGGATGATTCACCGACCGCCGCCCAGTATATGCCTCGCGCCTCTGGCACGTCATGCCGGGGTGACAGTGGCGACCAGCACAGCAGCGGGGATTCTGCCGCTGATCACGGCGCGGCACCATGCGGAATGGGATGTGAGTCCGACGTCAGAGGCCTTGCGCAAGGCACTGGCCCCGAAATGGCGCGGTCATCTGAATTCGTCAGAATGCACAGATATTTCAGAGGGTCACGATGCAATCCTGCAAGACCTTCTGAACAAGGATATCGCGCAGGGCAGGGCGCGCGGTTACCGCAATCTGGGGGCCGCCTTTCTCGCCGCCTGGCGGGGGGAGCGGCTGATCCTGCATGTGTCCCGCAAGGGCGGGATGCTGGCTGCCATGCTGTTCCTGATCCATGGCGCGGCGGCGACCTATCTGATCGCCTGGACCAGCGCAGAGGGGCGCCGGATCGAGGCGCATCGCGCGATGCTCTGGCACGCTGCTTTGCTGCTGCGGGGGCGCGGCGTGACCCGCATCGACCTTGGGCCTGTCGATGCGGGCAATCCGGGCCTCGTCGGGTTCAAGCTCGGCACGGGCGCCAGGCTGGTGAACCTTGGGCCGACCGGCCTTGTGTTACCGCTGTGACCGCGCATGGAAGATGAAACCGAGGAAATTCAGCAAGACCTGCGCGGCGAGGATGGCCGTTGACTGGCTCGGGTCGTAGTCTGGCGCCACCTCGACCAGATCAATGCCGACAATCTCGTGGTCACGGGCGACACCTTGCAGGATCTCCAGCACCTCGTAGTAAAGGAACCCGCCGTGCGAAGGTGTGCCGGTGCCCGGCGCGATCGAGGGGCAGAAGCCGTCGATGTCGATGGTGACGTAAAGCCGCGCACCCTTCGGGATTCGGGCCAGAACCCCGTCGCAACCCAGCTTCCGCACCTGTCGCACGCTGAGGATGTCGTCGCCCATGGCGCGCGCGGCCTCATATCCCTCTTGCGTCGTGGAAGAAACATTGCGGATGCCCAGCGCGGTGATCCCGGTCACATAATCCTTCTCCGCCGCGCGCCGCATCGGATTGCCATGGCCGTGCCGGACACCGTGACGCACATCGACGAAATCCAGATGCGCGTCGATTTGCAGAATGTGGATCGGGCCCTGATCGTCGAAGGCGCGGATGCAGGGGATGTTCACCGAATGGTCGCCACCGATCACCACGGGCAAGGCGCCTGCCTTCAGGATGGCGCGGACTCCGGCCTCAATATTGGCGTGGCTTGTCTCGGTGTCGGTATGCACAATGTCGGCGTCGCCGATATCCACGATGCGAACATCGCTGCCAAGATAGGTACAATCGTCCTCGTGATCATAGGCGCCGGCATGGCCAAAGCTGAACAGCGTGGACGCCTCGCGCACCGCCCGTGGGCCAAAGCGCGCGCCCGCACGGAACTGGGTGCCGAAGTCGAACGGCGCCCCCATCACGGCGACATCAGCCTCGATCCGGCTCCAGTCGGCCTGATAGGGGCGCTTGCCGAAGGTGGAAATGCCCACGAAGGGCAGGTTGAGGCGTCCGGTCTCGTAGGCGTGGCCGCTCATCGGAATCTCCCTGTTGTTTCGGGCGATCCTGACCGGGGTTCAGCCTTTCGGCAAGAAGCCCCGTCGCGCGGCGATCAGACGGGCCAGCCGCTCGCCCGCAGGCGACAGCGCATTGTCGCGCGCGACGGCAAGCACCAGTGGCTCACCCGCACCGGCATCCAGCACCGGGCGCGTTACCAGCGCGGCGCCATCATAGCTTTGTCCCGGCACCGGCGCGGTGTAGCTGAGCCCGACCCCCAGCCCGTTGGCCGCGAAAGAGCGCATCAACTCCAGCGTCGCGGTGCGATGGGCGATGCGGGGTGCAAGGCCGCGCCGGGCGAACAGCGCCCGCATATGCCCGACTGACAGCCCCTGATCGGCGAGGATAAGCGGTACATCGGCCAGTTCCGCCAGCGACACCCCGGCGCGCAGCGCCAGCCGGTGACGCGGACCCATGACGGCATGCGGCTTCACACGGGCGACCTCTTCCCGCGTCACGCTGAGCGGCAGGCCCAGATCCCATGTCAGGGCAAGGTCGATCTGGCCGCGACCAAGGCCATCGGTCATCGCCTCGAACCCCAGCACTCCGGGGGTGACGGGAAGGTCGGCGGGCAGCGCTGCCAGCAGGGGACCGAGGATCACCGGCGCCAGATCCTCGAACACCGCAAGCCGCACCGGGGCGGCGGGCGCGGCATCCCCCGCCATCAGCCGCGCCATGGAGGCCAGCTGGGTCTCTGCCGCTTCCAGAAAATCGCGGCCAAAGGCGGTGGGAACGGCGGGGCCGCGTGGGCGCCGCAGGAACAACGGTTTGCCGAGCTGCGCCTCCAGCTGAGACAGGGCGACCGACAGCGCGGGCTGGCTGATGTTCAGTGCCTGCGCGGCAGCCGTCACGCCGCCGTTGCGGGCCACGGCCACGGCATACTCCAGTTGGCGCAGGGTAACTGATAGCATTTACCTATCTCGAACATGCGAAGATATTATTTGAAACTATGTTAGACTCGCGTCACCTTTCTGCCAAGCGCAACAGGAGGCCCGCGATGGCGAAGATCGAGATCACCCCCGAAATGATCGAAACCTACCAGACCGAAGGAGTGGTGCTGGTCCGTGGCCTCTGGGCCGACTGGGTGGAGGATCTGCGCGCCGGGGTGGAGCGCAATATGGCCGAACCAGGTCCCTATGCGGCCGAGAACCTCAAACCCGGCGAGGGCGGCCGCTTCTTCGATGACTATTGCAACTGGGATCGCATTCCCGAGTTCGAGCGTGTGATCCGCGAAAGCGCCGTGGCCGAGGTGGCGGCGCAGCTGATGGCGTCTGACCGGGTGCAGATGTTCCACGATCATGTGCTGGTGAAAGAGCCGGGCACCTCGAAACCGACGCCGTGGCATCAGGACGGCCCGTATTACTTCGTCGAGGGGCAGCAGACGGTCAGCTTCTGGTCGCCGCTGGACCCGGTGCGCGAGGCCAGCCTGCGTTGTGTCGCGGGTTCGCATCGGTGGGAAAAGGAAGTGCTGCCGACGCGCTGGCTGGCCGAGACGAGCTTCTACCCCGACAGCGAAAAATACATGCCGGTCCCCGACCCGGATGCCGAAGGCATGCCGGTGCGCGAATGGCAGATGGAGCCGGGCGATGCCGTGGCCTTCAACTATCGCACACTGCATGGCGCGCGCGGCAACAATGCCGCTACGCGGCGGCGCGCCTTCAGCCTGCGGCTGGTGGGGGACGATGCGCGCTATGTGGAGCGGCCGGGCCGAACCTCGCCGCCCTATCCGGGGCACGAGATGCAGCCGGGGCAGCGCCTGCGCGAGGATTGGTTTCCCTATCTGCGCTGATCCGGCAGGGTGCGGCTTTGCCGCACTTTCGCGGTTTCCTCCGATAGGCTAGGGCTGGGACAACCCGAACCGGAGGTGCCCATGCCCGACCCCAAGCCCGCACCGCAGATGAACCGGCCGCGCGTCTATCCGCCGCCCGAGTTTCCGCCGCGCCGCCCGGCGCTGTTCGCGCGGATGCCGCCCGCGGTGTTTCCGGTTCTGATGGGCGCTCTTGGCCTGGGTCTTGCCCTGCGGCGCGGGCTGCCGGCGCTGGGGCTGCCTGCGGAGATCGGCGATATGGTGCTGGGTGCTGCCGTCGCGCTCTGGCTGTTCGCGGCCTTCGGCTATCTGGTAAAGCTGACCCGCCGCCCTTCGGTGTTGTTCGAGGATCTGCGGGTGCTGCCGGGCCGGGCGGGCCTTGCGGCGGGGTCGCTGGGCTTGCTGCTGACCTCCGTCGCAATTCTGCCCTATGTTCCGGCCATGGCGCAGGGGCTGCTTTTTGCGGGTCTTGGCCTGCATGCCGCGCTGGCTGCTGCGCTGATCTACAGTTTTGCCACCGGCCCGGCCGAGGCGCGCGAGGTGACCCCTGCCTGGCATCTGCATTTCGTGGGCTTCATCATCGGCGGGCTGAGCGCCGCGCCCCTGGGGCTGATCGGGCTGTCGCTGCTGATTTTTGCCGCCACCGGCCTGGCCGCGCTGGCGATCTGGGCGGTTTCGCTGTTGCAACTGTTCCGCCGTATTCCGCCGGCGCCGCTTCGGCCGCTTCTGGCGATTCACCTGTCTCCTGCCTGCCTGCTGTCCGGCGTCGCGAGCCTTCTGGGCTTGAATGACTGGGCCCTGGCGTTTCTGGCCGTCTCGGGGGCCATCTTCCTCGCGCTGGTCGGGGCGGCCCGCTGGATCACGGTCAGCGGTTTCAGCCCGATGTGGGGGGCCTTTACCTTCCCGCTGGCGGCTTTCGCCTCGGCGCTGTTCCTTCAGGGCTTTGATGTCACCGGAACCATCGTTCTGGTTCTGGCGCTGGGGCTGGTCCCTCTGGTGCTGTTCCGGGTGCTGAAAGCCTGGGCCGGGGGCAGCCTTGCTGCCCGCACGAACGCGGCAGAGGCCTAGGGCCTCCGCCTGCCACTGATGCCGGGAGGCGCCAGAGCGTACCGGGCGTTGCAGGGTTTGTTCAGATGCGCAGCGGATCGGCCTTCGCCAGCCGGTCGAAAGCCATCAGGCTGTCGATCAGCGCGGGCATCTGATCCAGCGGAATCATGTTTGGCCCGTCTGAAGGCGCGCTGTCAGGCGCTTCATGCGTTTCGATGAACACGCCCGCGATCCCGATGGAGACGGCGCAGCGCGCCATGACCGGGGCAAATTCGCGCTGCCCGCCGGTACTGCCGCCCTGACCGCCGGGCTGTTGCACCGAATGGGTGGCATCCATGATCACCGGCCAGCCAGAGCGCGCCATGGTCGGCAGGCTGCGCATGTCGGCGACCAGCGTGTTGTAGCCAAAGCTGACGCCGCGTTCCGTCAGCAGGATGCGGTCGTTGCCGGTGCTTTCCACCTTTTCGGCCACATTCGCCATGTCCCAGGGCGCGAGGAACTGGCCCTTTTTGATGTTCACCACCGCGCCGGTTTCCCCGGCGGCGATCAGCAGATCGGTCTGGCGGCAGAGGAAGGCAGGAATCTGGATCACATCCACCACCTGCGCTGCCGCGCGGGCCTGTTCGGCATCATGGATGTCGGTCAGGACCGGCATGCCCATGGCGCGCACCGCCTCCAGCACCTTCAGCCCGGCATCCATGCCCAGACCACGCTTGCCTTTCAGGCTGGTGCGGTTGGCCTTGTCGTAGCTGGCCTTGAACACATACTGCGCCCCGGCGGCCGCACAGGCCTCGGCCATGCGGCCCGCGATCATCTGGGCGTGGTCCAGACTTTCCAGCTGGCAGGGCCCCGCGATGACCAGCAGCGGCTGGTCGTTCCCGGCGGTCAAGCCGCCGATCTGCACCTGTTTCATCCGTCTCTCCTTATGCCGAGACCTGTTCGCGCAGGATGGCGACGGTCATCGAGATCATCAGGTAGATACCGGCAAAGATGAACAGTGCAACCATGGTATATTCAAATGCGCGGGGGTAGGTGGGCTCGTCCGGCGGAATCGGGCTCACCGAAAGCGAGAGATACCGCACCTGACGGTTGACCTCGATCCGCGCAGCCTCCATCGCCTGCAGTGCCTGCGCCAGCAGAAGGCGGCGGGTTTCCACATCGGATTGTGCCACCATCAGCTCCCCCTGCACGACAGCAAGGCTTTGCTGGCCATCGCCGGCCTCGGTCAGCTTGGCGCGCAGATTGGCGATTTCGCTTTCCAGCGTGGCGATCCGGCGTTTCAGCGGCTCCATCCGCGCCTTGTTGGGATTGGCGTTGCTTTCCATCTGTTGCAGCGACAGCCGGTCGGCGGTCAGTTGGGTGTCCAGATTGCCGATCTGCGTGGTGATCAGGCTGACCTCGACCTCGGAGCTGAGCACCTTGTAGCGTTCCTGAAGGTCGACCACCTTCTGCTGTGCCGCCAGCATATCGCGTTCGGTATTCTCATAGGTTTCGCGGGCACCCTTCATCTGGTCCTCGCGCAGGCGGTGGGTCAACTGATCCACCTGTTCCTCTGCATAGCCGACGAGGGCACGGGCAAATTCGGCAGATTTCTCGGGGTTGGCCGCCACGACTTCCATCTTGATGATGCCCTCGCTCGGGTCATAGGAGATGTGGATGTGGCGGGTATAGGCCTTGTAGGCGGATTCGAAACTGGCGTCTGGGGCAAGGCGCTGGATCGGGTCGATCTGGTCGCTTTCGAAATGCGCGCGGAAGCCGTGATCGGCGTCGAGCCGCAACATCGCATCCCGTGATTGCAGATACCCCTGCACCGTGATCGAATCCTGAGAGGTGGCAAAGCCGGTGCCTGTCAGCAGGCCCCCCAGGCCCCCTGCGCGACCCGCGCCCATGCTGTCGCCGGATTGCTGGATCACGAATTCGGTTTTTGTCGCATACATCGGAGTCGCGACAAAGAAGAAGTAAAAGCCTGTCAGCAGCGTGGGCAGGCCGATGAAGAACATCAGTCGCAGCGACAGCAGCGCCGCGCGGCGGCGGCGGCGGCGGGCCAGATCGCGCTGGATGCGCATGATTTCGGCCGCATGGTTCGTTTCGGCCCGCACTTCGGTCGAGGGAACCTGCACCGGCTTGATGGTCTGCGGCAGTTTTACACCGTCGCCCTCGGGCACCAGCGCGCGGCTGCCCGGCGCAGGCGGCAGCCCTCCGCCATCCCCGCCCGCTTCGGTTTCAGTGCCACCAACCAGTTCGATCAGGTTGGTCCGCTGGAACGGATCAATCCCCGCCTGCCGCAGCAGCCGCACCGCATCGAAATCAGATGTGGCGGGCATTTCATGCTTCTGTGCCAGACGGCGTGCCAGCCGGAGTTGCCGCCCGGTCAGCCCCTCGCGACGGATCGCCTCAAGATCGGTCGGCCCTATATCGCGGGTCGTCCCCTGGTCCTGCGGGCGTGGCGTGACAAAGGTCATGTCGCCGAAACCGTCTTCCGGCTGCTCGAACAGCATGCCGTCCTTCGGCGCAGGCTTCTCCGCCGCGCGCGAGGGCAGCGGTTGCACCGGATCGGGGCGACGAATGCGGAATCGCTTAGCCGTTAGCTTTGTAGTCATAAAGACGTTTCGCTTCTTCCAGAGAGTCGAACATGTAAAGCCGACCACCCGCCAGAACGGCGGCCTGGTGGCAGAATCTTTCCAGTGTCGAGGCCTGATGCGAGACCACGACAACGGTGGTGTTTTGCAGACGTTGCTTCAGGATCGACCCGGCCTTGCGGTTGAACTCGGGGTCCGTGGTGGCAGGCATACCCTCGTCGATCAGGTAGATGTCGAAATCCAGCGCCAGCATCAGCGCGAAGCTGAACCGCGAGCGCATCCCGGCGGAATAGGTGCCCACCGGCATGTCGAAATATTCGTTCAGCCCGCACAGCCAGCGGCAGAAGCTTTCGACGTAATCGGGGTCAAGGCCGTAAAGCCGGGCGATGTAGCGCGAGTTTTCGGTGGCGGTGTGCTTGTTCACCACGCCGCCCATGAAGCCCAGAGGGAAGGAAATGCGCGAGGTGCGGATGACGCGGCCCTCGTCAGGCTTTTCCAGCCCGGCCATCATGTTGATGATGGTGGTCTTGCCGGTGCCGTTCTTCGCCAGAATGCCGAGCGATTTGCCGATCTCGACCCGGAACGACGCCTGGTCAAGGATGACCTTGCGCTGCTTGCCGGTCCAGAAGGACTTGCTGACGTTCTCGAACTCGATCATCGGGGCCTCACCGCATCTGCCTGATGCGTTCGATCCGTTCCGGTTGTCTCCCCGGATAGGGCATATTCCTTAATACCTCGTCACGCTTTACCGCACCGATATGCAAAAGCAATCAGGCTATATTATGTCAGCGGCAGGCCGGGTTTGGCAATCGTCAGCGGGACGGACGGGCGCGGGATAGCAGAAGAAGCAGCGGCCCCGCCAGCAGGGTCAGGGCGAGGCCAAGGCGGGCGGCCTCGGCCATGGCGCCACCGGGGATGGCGGTATCCAGCGACAGGACCGGCACGGTGAAGCCGATTCCGGCGATGGCGCCGATGCGGGCCATGTCGGCAAGGGTCAGCCCCTGCGGCAGCGGCAGGCCGAACAGGCGCAGCGCGATCAGCGTGCCCGCCATCAGGCCCAGCGGCTTGCCGATCCAGAAGGCGGCAAGCGTCACGAGCGTGGTAGGGGCAAAGGCACCAAGGTCGATGCCGCCGCGCGTCAGGCCGAACAGAAACAGTACGCCCACCAGCGGCCGCATCAGCAGATGGGCAAAGCGGTTGAGCGGATCGTGCAGAAACTCCTCTGCCTCGGCGAACAGGCCGAAGGCACGACGAGCATGCGGAATGGCCGGAATGACCGGAAGCAGCCCGAGCGCGCCCGGAAGGCCCGCCGCCGCGACGCCGGTCCAGCTCAGCGCGCCTGCCACTACATAGGGCCAGAGGTGCAGCGCCCGCTGACGTTCGGTTTCCCGCTCTGACCTGGCATGACGGCCGTAAAGCAGCCAGACCCCCGCCGCCGCCGCAAGAGGCAGCAGCAGCCACAGCAGGCGCAGCGCCTCGTCCGGGCGCATCAGGGCCAGCGCCAGCAACCCCGCCAGTTCCGCCCCGATGGTGATCAGCAGCAACATGTGCAGCGCCGGATGCTGCGGCCCGAACAGCCGCCGCCCGATCGCATAGCCGATCACCACGTCGCAGCCGACGGGCACCGCCCAGCCGCTGCCGAAACTGGCCTCTTCCGCCGTTTCGATCAGGGCAGAGACCAGCAACCAGACAAGCACCGCCCCACCGACCGCGCCCATGGTGGCCATGAAGGGCAGCGCTCCGCGCCGCCCGTGCAGGGCACCGCGCTCCAGCATGTTGGCCTCCCAAAGCTCTTTGCCCAGCAGGAAGAAGAAGAAAGCCATCAGCAGGTCAGAAGTCAGCGTGATCAGGGTCGCACGCACATGGTCGGCAACGATCCAGCCGGGGAAAGGCAGCGGGAACAGCCCATGCTCCATCACATCGTAATAGCTGGCGGGATCGAGATTGACCCAGAGGGTCGCCACGAGGCTGCCCGCCAGCAGGGCGCGGGCGAAATGCAGGATGAAGCTGGAAACGCGATACATCAGTTCACCATGGCGCTGGTCTTTGTGCTGTCCTATCCTCGGGGGTATGGCGCGGCAACGGCACGCAGGGGCGGGGCGGCGCCGGTGTTGCAACGAGGCACCGGAGGGGATGCAGGAACTCGCCGCGGAAATCGCCGCCTGCCGGCTGTGCGCTGCGCGCTTTGCGGCGACGGCAACCGCGCATGTGCCGCGCCCGGTGCTGTGGCATGGCGCGCGGGCACGGGTGATCGTCGCGGGGCAGGCACCGGGGCTGCGGGTGCATCAGTCGGGCAAGCCCTTCACCGATCCTTCGGGCGATCGGCTGCGCGACTGGATGGGGCTGGACGAGGCTGCCTTCTATGACCGGAGCCGCATTGCAATCCTGCCGATGGCCTTCTGCTTTCCCGGTTACGATGCCAGGGGCAGCGACCTGCCGCCGCCGCCCGTTTGCGCACAGACCTGGCGGGCGCGGGTGCTGGCTGAACATCGCGCGGCACGGCTGGTGCTGGCGGTGGGCGGGGCGGCAATCCGCTGGCATCTGGACGACCGTCGCCCGGTTGCACAGGTGGTGGCGGATTGGCGCAGCACGGTGGCGCGCGGGATTATCCCCTTGCCTCATCCCTCTTGGCGCAATAGCGGGTGGCTGAAACGCAACCCGTGGTTCGCCGCCGAGCTGTTGCCCGAGCTGCGCGCCCGCATCCGCGCCGCGATGGAGGGCCCCGATGACCCCGCTTGATCTTGCCTATGAGGCCATGGCCGCCGCGCCCGACGGCGATGACGCGCCGCGTCTGCGGTTCTATGAGCGGCTCGCCGATGGCGAGATGATCCTGCTGCTGGAAAAGGAGGCCGAGGGCGAGACGCTGGCGCCGCGTGTCTTTGATCTTGAGGACGGGCCGGTGGTTCTGGTGTTCGACACCGAGGAGCGGCTGGGCGCTTTCACCGGCATGCCCGCGCCCTATGCGGCGCTGCCGGGGCGGGTGATCGCCGGGCTGCTGGCCGGGCAGGGCATCGGGCTGGGGGTGAATCTCGGGGTGGCGCCGTCCTCAATGCTGCTGCCACCCTTCGCGGTGGACTGGCTGGCCGAAACGCTGGCCCATGGCCCCGAGGAAGCCGAGGCGCGCCCCGAGCGGTTCGAGCCACCGCGCGGGCTGCCGCAAGGCCTGATCGAGGGGCTGGATGCGAAACTCGCCCGAGCGGGTGGTCTGGCGGCGCATGCGCTGCTGGCGGCGGTGATCTATGAGGGCGGGCGGCAGGGGCATATGCTGGCTTTCGTCGATGCGGTGGAAGGCGCACAGACCGCGCTCGCCCGTGCGGCGGCCGAGGCGCTGACCTTCTCGGGCGTCGAGGCGGGCGAGATGGATGTGGCCTTCCTGGACGGGGACACGGCGGTGGTAGCAGCCATGGCCCGCGTCGCGCTGCGCTTCGACCTGCCGGTGCCGGTGGCGGCAGAGCCACCCGCGCCGCAGGCGCCCGGCATGGACCCTGCGAAACCCCCGGTGCTTCGGTAACTTTTGAGATGGCGCCGCCTGCGGCGGCAAGCTTTTCTGTCACCGGGCGGGCTGCGCCGCCCGGTTCCGGGGGCCTCCGGCGGGGATATTTGGGCCAAGATGAAGGCGGATTTTTGGGGTATTTTGATACCTATTTCGTATGTCGATGTTTTTGCTGGAAATTATTGATTGCGCGACGCTTGACCGGCGCGTGGAAATGCAGGAAAAGCCCGCATCCGAGATAGAGGGGCGTCCGCGTCCCGACAATTCCATGGGTCTGATATGAAAACCTTCACCGCTACTCCGGCGGATATCGAGAAGAAGTGGATCCTGATCGACGCTGAAGGCGTCGTTCTGGGCCGCCTCGCCACGATTGTCGCCAATATCCTGCGCGGCAAGAACAAGCCGACCTTCACCCCCCACATGGACATGGGTGACAATGTCATCGTCATCAACGCCGACAAGGTGCAGATGACCGGCAACAAGCGCAATGACAAGCGTTACTACTGGCACACCGGCCATCCGGGCGGCATCAAGTCGCGCACCGCGCGCGAAGTGCTTGAAGGCGCGCATCCCGAGCGCGTGGTGACCAAGGCCGTCGAGCGCATGATCACCCGTAACCGTCTGGGCAAGCAGCAGATGACCAACCTGCGCGTTTACGCCGGGGCCGAGCATCCGCATGAAGCGCAGCAGCCGACCGTCCTGGACGTGAAGGCTCTGAATCCCAAGAACACCCGGAGCGCCTGATCATGGCTGACATCAAATCCCTCGACGATCTGAAAGCGGCCGTCTCGGGCGAGGCTGCCGCGGTTGCCGAAGCGCCCGTGCGTGAGCCGAAGCGCGATTCGCTGGGCCGTTCCTACGCCACCGGCAAGCGGAAGGACGCGGTTGCCCGCGTCTGGATCAAGCCCGGCTCGGGCAAGGTCACCGTCAATGGCAAGGAAATGGCGGCTTACTTCGCCCGCCCGGTGCTGCAGATGATCCTGCGTCAGCCGTTCCAGGTTGCCAATGTCGAAGGCCAGTTCGACGTTTACGCCACCGTTGCCGGTGGTGGTCTGTCGGGTCAGGCCGGTGCGGTGAAGCACGGCATTTCGAAGGCGCTGCAACTCTACGAACCCTCGCTGCGCGGTGCGCTGAAAGCGGCGGGCTTCCTGACCCGCGACTCGCGCGTTGTGGAACGGAAGAAATACGGCAAGGCCAAGGCCCGTCGTTCGTTCCAGTTCTCGAAGCGCTGATCCGGTTTTCCGGTTTTACGAAAGGCCCGCGGTGTTCCGCGGGCCTTTTGCTTTGCGGCGGGTGCGCGGGCAAAAGCGGACAAAAAAAGAGGGCCGGAAAACCGGCCCAGTCAGGGGTACGACAGGAAGGGAATGGGGTCAGTCGCGCCAGAACGGCTTTTGCGACTCTTGCGCGGCGGTCATCGGGTCGAGGCCGATGTCGCGCAGCAGATGGGTGTCGAGCTTTGCGATGCCACGGCGCGCCTGACGGCGCAGTTCCCAGGTCATCACCTTATGCGCCACGGCAAACACCAGCCGCGACACGGGCGGCAGCGAAAGCATGGGGGCGGTCAGATCGGTCCGGGTCATCATGGCACCTTTTGTATTGATACAAATCTCGGTTTCGGTTATGTGTCATTGATACAATGGCGGCGTGGCGAATGCGAGGGCTAGATTGTGACTGATACAAATTGGCAGCCGGACCTCGACAGCCATCCGGGGCCGAAATATCTCGCCCTGACCCGCGCATTGCGCGAGGCGATCCGTCTGGGAGAGCTCGCGCCCGGTGCGCAGCTCCCGACCGTGCGCGATCTGGCCTGGCGGCTGCATGTGACGCCGGGCACGGTGAGCCGCGCCTATCAGCTTGCGACGCAGGAGGGGCTGCTGGCCGCGACGGTGGGGCGCGGCACGTTCGTTGCCGCCCGTGCGCCGCGTCTGGGGCCGACTCAGGCGCTGTTTCAGGAGCGTGACCTCAGTGACGAGCCGTGGCTGGTTGATCTGCGGTCGCCGCAACTGCCCGATGTCGGTCAGGGTGCGGCTTTTTCGGAAGCGTTGCAGAAGATCGGGCAGGGGCTGGATGCGGCCTGGCATGATTATCCCTCGCAGCGGGGCGAGGCGCCTTTGCGCACCGCCATTTGTGACTGGCTGTCCGACCGTCTTCTGGGCGCCTTCGGGCCGGAGGATATCGCGCTGACCCATGGCGGGCAGAATGCGCTGCTGCTGGTCTTTCTTTGTTGCCTGCGCGGCGACCGGCCGGTTATCCTGACCGAAGATCTGGCCTATCCCGGCATCCGTCATGCCGCGCGACTGGTGCGCGCCGATGTGGTGGGGGTGGAAATCGACGACGAAGGCATGTTGCCCGACGCGCTGGAGGCCGCCTGCCGACGCCATGGTGCGCAGATCCTTGTCCTGACGCCCGAGGCCCAGAACCCGACGGCCTGCCGGATGGGGGCGGCGCGGCGCGCCGAAATCGCCGCCATCGCCCGCCGCTATGACCTTCAGATCATCGAGGATGATTGCTATTCGATCACGGAAAGCAATCTGCCCACGCTGCATGCGATCGCGCCGGAACGGACGTGGTATGTGGGGTCGATGTCCAAGTCGGTCTCGGCGGCTCTTCGGTTCGGTTATGTGGTTTGCCCCTCAGGCATGGGCGAGGCGGGGCGGCTGACGGCGCAGCACGGGTTCTTCGCGCTGGCGCGGCCGGTGTCGGATCTGGCACTGGAACTGCTGGAAAGCGGGGCCGCGCAGGAGATCCGCCGCAAGGTGCAGGAGGTGTTTGCCAGCCGGTTGATGACGGCGGTGAATGCGCTGGGGCGGTTCGATATCCGCTGGCAGGCGGGGTTGCCCTTCCTGTGGGTGCCGCTGCCTTCGGGCTGGCGGGCCTCGACCTTCGCCCGGCAGGCGGAGGCGGAGGGCGTGCTGATCCGGCAGGCCGATGAATATGCGCTGATCCATGGCCGGGCGCCGCATGCGCTGCGCATCGCGCTGGCGGGGGCAATTCCTGCGGATCGTTATGCCAGCGCGGTTGCGACTCTGGCGCGGCTTCTGGGGCATCCGCCGTCGGATATGGCGGTCTGATTCCGGCCCATGCCGGTTGCGGCGCTGTTTTCAAGGCTGCCGGGCTTTGTGCGAAGCCTGGCCGACCTGTCGGATTTTGCGGCAATTCCGCAGCGGCAGGCCTGGCGGCACATGAAAAAATGATCAAATTATTTTTTGCGAGATTTCATGGTCTTGTAAAGATATGTCCATGGTCTGTTCCGGCCTCGCAGGCCGGATATCCGATTTCTCCCCTTTTCTTGTGAGCGGCCCTATGCCAGAAAATCGGGTATAAGGAACAAGCAATTGGCAACAGGCGCCCCAAGGTGCCGGGCCGTTCTGGACAGGGGGCATGATGGAACAGGGGGCTGCACGCGGCCGCTTCAGAAATTCCGAGGCGGCCAACGGGCTTGCGCTCGTATCGCCCACGGCGATCTATGCGATCCTGCTGCTTGCCGCCCCGCTGGCGGCGGTGGTGCTTTATTCTTTGATGGTCGACAGCAAGGTGGGTCTCTCCTCGGGCCTGACCTTCGACAATTACCTGAAGGTCTGGACCGGCCGTATCGACCAGGCGCTGATGATACGGTCGCTGACGGTGTCCAGCGTGGTGACGCTGGTAACGGTGCTGCTGGCCTATCCGGTGGCCTATTTCGTCAGCTTCCATGTGAAGCCAGAACGCAAGTCGATGTGGATCTTCCTGATCACCATTCCGTTCTGGACCTCCTACCTGATCCGCGTCTTCCTGTGGAAGGTGATCCTTGGCTATAACGGCGTGATCAATTCGGGGCTGATGAGCCTTGGTATCATCGGCGAGCCGCTGACCATCATCAACTATTCACTCGGCTCGATGATCATGACGCTGGCCCATGCCTATGCGGCCTTTGCCATCCTGCCGATCTTCGTGAGCCTTGAAAAGATCGACCGCTCGCTTCTGGAAGCCGGGCAGGATCTGGGCGAGTCGAAGCTGATGACCTTCATCCGTGTCACGCTGCCGCTGTCGATGCCAGGTGTCATCGCGGCGGTGCTGATCGTCTTTATCCCGACCATCGGTGACTATGTGACGCCCGAACTGATTGGCGGCGGCAAGCTTCCGATGATCGCCAACCGGATCGAGGCGATCATGCTGAAGCAGAACGACAAGGCGCTGGGATCGGCCATCGCGGTGACAGCCATGCTGATCGTGACCGTGGTATCGGTGGTGTTCCTTCTGCTGAACCGCCGCTTCCTGAGGGGGCAGAGCAAATGAGGAAGAACCCGTCGCTGCGCATTTACGCGCTGGCCTATCTGGCCTTCCTCTATGCGCCGATCGTGCTGCTGCCGCTGTTTGCCTTCAACGACAGCCGCGTCATTGCCTTCCCGCTGCAAGGGTTCACGACCAACTGGTTCGCCGAGATGTGGGCGGACAAGACCCTGTTCATCGCCTTCCGCAATTCGCTGACCATCGCGGTTTCGGCGGCGGTGTTTTCCACCATCCTCGGCATCTTCGCGGCCCGCGCCTCGACCCGCTACAAGTTTCCGGGCAAGCCCGGCATCCTGGGCCTGATCATGCTGCCCATGGTGCTGCCGGAAATGATCGTGTCGATGGCGCTGCTGGTCGTGCTGATCGCGATTGGCGTGCCGCTGTCCTTGTTCACCATCATTCTGGGGCATGTGCTGATCTGCACGCCCTTTGCGGTGGCGATCCTGACCTCGGCCTTCCAGTCGCTTGACCGCTCGCTGGAGGAAGCTGCATATGATCTGGGTGAAACCCCGGCCTCGACCTTCCGGCTGATCATCCTGCCGCTGGTGATGCCTGGTATCATCTCGTCGCTCTTGATCAGCTTCACCATCAGCCTGGATGAATTCATCATCGCCTATTTCCTTGGCGGCAATCAGACCGTGCTGTCGGTCTATATCTTCGGGCAGTTCCGCTTCCCGGCCAAGGTTCCGGCGGTGATGGCGCTTGGCACCATCCTCGTCTGTATCTCCATCGTTCTTCTGACCATCGCTGAATATTTCCGCCGCCGCGGCATCGCAAAATCGGGCGGCAAGGATACCGGAGGCTTCCTGTGACCACGACCGAAAAGCCGAACATGATCGAGTTCCGGGACGTCCATAAATATTATGGCGATTACCACGCCCTGCGCGGGATCAACGCCACGATCAAGGCGGGAGAGTTCTTCTCGCTTCTGGGCCCCTCGGGCTGTGGCAAGACCACGCTGCTGCGCACCATCGCGGGGTTCGAGGATATTTCCTCGGGTGCGGTGCTGATCGACGACAAGAAGATGGACGATGTTCCGGCCAACAAGCGGCCGACCAACATGGTCTTCCAGAGCTACGCCATCTTCCCCCACCTGACGGTCGAGGAAAACGTGGGCTTCGGCCTGCGCCGCGATCCGCGATCAAAGGACGAAAAGGCCAAGGCTGTGGCTGAGGCGCTGGAGATGGTGGGCCTGAAGGGGTACGGCAAACGCGCCGCCCATGCGCTTTCAGGCGGCCAGCGGCAGCGCGTGGCGCTGGCCCGCGCGCTGATCCTCAAGCCCAAGGTGCTGCTGCTGGACGAGCCGCTTTCGGCGCTGGACAAGAAAATCCGCGAACAGATGCAGGTTGAACTGATCAAGCTGCAACGCGAGGTCGGCATCACCTTCGTTCTGGTCACCCATGACCAGGAAGAGGCGCTGGTCATGTCGGACCGTATCGCCGTGATGTTCGAGGGGCAGATCGCCCAGCTTGCCGACCCGGAAACGCTCTATCGTCGTCCGAACAGCCGGAAGGTGGCGAATTTCATCGGCACGATGAATTTTCTGCCAGCCGAGGTTCTGTCGGAAGGCGCGGGCGGCATTGAGGTGGAGGCGCAGGGTTTCGGCCGCATGACGCTGAGCGCCGATCAGGTGATGGCGGGCGAGGCCGGGCAGGGCGCTGTCGTCGGCTTCCGCCCCGAGACGCTGACCATCCTCTACGACAGCCAGACCGCCACCGACCGCGAGGTCATGGGCACCATCGAGGAGGTCGTCTATTTCGGTGACATGACCTATTACGATGTGAAGCTGGATGGCACCACCGAGGCGTTGCGGATTTCGATGCGCAACGTCTTTGGCCGCCCGGTGCTGGAAATCGGCACCCGTGCCCGCGTGGCATGGAGCCCCGGCGCGCTGGTGATGTTCCGCTGATGCGCTTGCAGGCGCGGGAAGGCGGCTGGCTGACCCGCGCGCGTCTGGACGGCTTGCCGCCGACGCTGATCTTCCACGCCCGCGACAAGCTGGCCGCCACGCTGTGCCGTGGCGGCTTTCGCCTGTTGGGGGCGCTGGCGGATCATGCGGCGGAGGCTGGCTGGGGCGTCGAGGTCGTGCCCTATAGTGCCGAGGGGGCGTCCCTGGCGGTGGCGCAGGGTGGGCATCTGCATGTCTTCATGGAAGACCGGCCGGGATACGCGCCCAACGCCTTTCACTCGGTCCCCGGCTATCTGCGGGGCTACTGGTATTTCGATGAAATCGGCAGTCGCAACAACTCCAGCCACCGGCTGCGTGTCTTTGATGAAAGGCTGGTGGCGGATCGTTTCGCGCAGAAGTTCCATGCGCGACTGGCCGAGCAATTCATCGGCGCCAATTTCTCGAAGTTCCCGCAAGCGGAACGGGGGGCTGATCTGCCCGCGGGCTGCCTTGCGCTGTTCGCGCAGGATTTCAAACCGCCCCGCTTTCACCGCCATTACCTGACAGTGCCGGAACTGGTGGAGGCGGCGATTGCCACAAAGGGCGCCCGCGCGCTTTGTATCAAACCGCATCCGAACAATACGCCCGAGGAGCTGGACTGGCTGCGCGCGCGCCATGATCCGGGGCGGGGCATCTATGTCACCGATGCGTCGATCCACGATCTGCTGGCCGTCTGTGCCTGCGTGCTGACCGTCACTTCTGCCGTGGGGTTCGAGGCGTTTCTGCATCGCAAGCCGGTCGTCCTGGCGGGGCAGACCGATTTCGGGCAGAACGCAATCACGCTGACCGATCCGTCGCGACTGGCCGAGGCCATCGCTGCGGCGATGTCACGCGACTGGCCGCATGCGAAATTCCTGACCTGGTTCCTCAGGCAGAATTGTATCGAGGATCACCCCCGCGCCCTGCCGATTGTATTGGAACGCATCCGCGCCAAGGGCTTTCGCATTGGTCAGGATGCCGGTTTCTACTGATCCGGCCGCAACAGGCCAAGTCCACGCAGATAAATCCCGATCCCGGCTTCCAGCAGGTCTTCGGCCGGGAAGGGGCTTTTCGCGCCGTTGCCGCGCATGAACAGCTCGACCACGCCGTGACTCATCGCCCAGATATGGGCCGAGAACATCGAGGCCGGGGGGCGCCGGTCGGGCGGCATATGCTCAGACAGATGCGCGGCCGCCCGTTCCAGCACCGCCCGCGCCTTGGCAGAGGCCAGCGCGAGGTCCGGGTAAGCCTGCGGCGACAGCCCGCTTTCGAACATCGCCATGTAGTGACCGGGATATTTGCGGGCGAAGGCCAGATAGGCCCGACCCGTCGCCTCGAACGCCGCCAGCGCCGAAGGCTTGCCGTCGTCATAGGCATATTCCATCAGCGCGGCAAAGATCTCATAGCCCTGCCGCGCCACTTCGGCCAGCAAGTCGTCCCGCCCCGCGAAATGGCGGTAGACAGCGGCGGGTGTCACATCCGCCGCCTTTGCCGCTTCCGACAAGGTAAAGCCCTGCGGGCTCTTTTCCGCAATCAGCGCCAGCGACGCCTCGACCAGCGCCTGCCGCAGATTGCCGTGATGATAGCCGCGCTTAGTCATCCGCCCCGTCAGACCACATTTCCGGCCCGCCGCAGATCGCCGGATCGGGCTGGCCGATGGCACCGCGATCCTTGCCCTTGAACTCCAGTGCGTTCAGCACTGTCTGGATTGCCGCGATGCGCGCGCGTTTTTTGTCATCCGACCGGATCACCGTCCAGGGGGCAAAGCCGGTGTGGCTGCGTTCGAAGGTTTCGGCGATCGCCTCGCAATAGGGCTGCCATTTGGTCAGCCCCTCGACGTCGATGGGTGACAGCTTCCATTGTTTCAGCGGGTCGCTTTCCCGGGCGAGCATGCGGCGCAGTTGCTCCGGCTGGCTGACATCCAGCCAGAATTTCAGGAAGGTGATGCCCTCCTGCACGATCATCTGTTCAAATTCCGGCAGTTGGCGGAAGAAGCCTTCCTTCTGGTTCTGGGTGCAGAAGCCGAAGACCGGCTCGACAATCGCGCGATTGTACCAACTGCGGTCGAAGATCACCATTTCTCCGGCCGCCGGAAACCAGTCGATATAGCGCTGGAAATACCATTGCGAGCTTTCGCGGTCCGAGGGTTTCGACAGCGCAACAACCTGCGCGCCACGCGGGTTGAGGTTTTCGGTCAGCGCCTTGATGGTGCCGCCCTTGCCCGCCGCATCGCGGCCCTCAAACACAAGGATCACCCGTTTGCCGGTTGACTTGATGTCGGATTGCAGGCGCACGAGCTGCGGTTGCAGCGCCTCCATCCGCGCCTCGTAGTCTTTCTTCGAGATTTCCTCGCGGTAGGCATAGCCCTTTGACAGAATGTCATTCTTGCCGCCCTGTTCAATGGCCTTGCGCACCGATTTCGGGGCGTCTTCCTTGAAATAGCGGCTGATCGCGCCGTCGAAGGGCAGGTCCATCACAGTCTCCACGGATACCGAACTCTGGGTTACTCTAGGCGCAGGCCCGCACGGGCCGCAAGGCGCATCACGGCGGCCTCGACAGCCTCGGGGTGGGTCTGGTGCGGCATATGGCCAAGGCCGGGCAGCAGGGTGACCGCCGCATCGGGCAACAGGGCTGCCAGCGGCCCGGCATGGACATGGGCCGGCACGATTGTATCGGCGTCACCATGCAGGATTTCGACAGGCGCGCCAATTGTATGGTATTGTGGTTGCATGGCCCTGACATGCGGCAGCAGCGCATTCACCTGACGCGCATTGCGGGCCAGTGTGTCGCGGCGCAGCAGAAGCCCGACACCGGCGGCTTTGGAATAGCCGGGCGGCGGCTGTTGCGGCAGGAAGGTGGCCGCGATGCTGCGGTCGATCTGGCGGGCAGGGACGAAAGCGCTGACCAGCGGAATGACCAGCGCACGGCCCATGCCAGAGGCGGTCAGCCGGTACCAGGAGCCGAGCCCGCCCTCCCACGGCATCGCGGCCCCAGCCAGCATCAGCACCCCGGACACCTGTGCCTGCAACGCCCAGGCCAGCGCCACCGCGCCGCCGTAGGAATGGCCGAGCACCAGTGGCCGGGCGACACCCGCGCTTTCCGCCGCCAGCCGCATCAGGCGCGCCTGTTCCCCCGGCGTATCTTCCGGCACAGGATCTGACCAGCCGAGGCCGGGCCGGTCAATCAGCGTGATGCGAAACCGCCCCGCCAGACGCGGCGCCAGGTCCATGGCGAACTCGCGCAGGTTGGCGCTGGCTCCATGGATCATCACCAGATCGGGACCGCTGCCCATCTGCAACAGATGCAGTCTGTGGCCTTCCACGGTCACCAGCCGCCCCAGGGGGGGAAAGGCTGCCTTACGCCGTGCCTCGCGCCGGGCGGCACGGCGGCGGGTGCCAAAGGCCCCGAAAGCCGCCAGCGCCCCCCCGGCGATCAGGCTTTCAAGCACCGATCTCCTCCGGCTTGAACGGCGTGGTCTGATAGATCTCGTTGATCCAGTTGCCGTAAAGCAGATGCGCATGGCTGCGCCAGCGGTTCAGCGGCGGACGGGAGGGATCGTCGTCGGGGTAGTAGTTCATCGGCACGTTGATCGGCGTGCCCTGCGCCACGTCGCGGTCGTATTCCTGTTTCAGCGTGTCGCTGTCATATTCGAAATGGTTGAAGATATAGAGCGCGCGATGCGCCGGGTCTTCAACCAGACAGGGGCCGACCTCGTCAGAGCCAAGCAGGGTCCGCAAGGCCGGGCGCGCCGCTACCTCGGGCTGCCGGATCTCGGTCCAGCGGCTGACCGGGATGACGAAATCATCCGAGAACCCGCGCAGATAGGGCGAGGCGGGGGCAAGGTTGCGGTGCCGGAAGCAGCCGAAGGCCTTGTGATCCAGAATATGTTTCTGCACGCCGTGGAAGTGGTAGATCATCGCCATGCCGCCCCAGCAGACGCCGAAGGTGGAATGTACATGGGTTTGCGTCCAGGCAAAGACCCGGCGCAATTCTTCCCAATAGGTCACCTCGTCGAAGGGCAGATGTTCGATGGGCGCGCCAGTGATGATCAGGCCGTCAAACTTCTCGCCGGTCTCCTCCACTTCGGAGAACGGGCGGTAGAAGGTTTCCATATGTTCGGCGGCGGTGTTCTTCGTCTGATGTTCGCTCATGCGGATCAGTTGAAAGTCGATCTGCAAGGGCGTCGCGCCGATCAGCCGGGCGAACTGGTTCTCGGTCTGGATCTTCTTGGGCATCAGGTTCAGCAGGCCGATGCGCAGGGGGCGGATGTCCTGACGCGCGGCGCGCTCGGGGCTCATGACCATGATGCCCTCGCGGCTCAGCACATCGAAGGCGGGCAGGGTTTCAGGCAGGGTAATCGGCATGTCTTTCTCCGTTCGGCGGAGCAGTTATGTGCGCGGGGCGCGCGCTTCAATGGCCCTGGCGATCAGGTCGATGAAACCCGCCTCGTCGCGCACCTCGGCGACCTCTTCGGCGGTGACCGTCACACCCCAGTCGGCCATGGCGGCATATCGGGGCTGGCGATGGGCAAGAGCCTGGGCATAGGTCCAGCGGACAAAGGCGTCCGGGTCGACCTGCATGGCATCCTCGCCCGTCATGCTGCGGTATTCGTCCCACATTCGTTCCAGAAAATGCGGCTGGTAATACATGGGCTTGGGTGCCCGGTCGAAGCGGCGGACCAGTTCGGCCGTATGAGCATCAGACCCCTTGATCCAGACCATCAGCAGGTTCTGCGACAGCGCCGTCATCACGGGATCGGCCGGGTTCCACGGGTCCACCACCTCGCAGATCGAGCCGCCGGAATCGCAGACGAAATTGCCGTAGCCATAGATGTCATCGGCGCGGTCGATGAAACGCATGGTATCCAGAAGCGCCGCCACCTCGGCCTCGCGGTGCTGGTCCTGCCGGCGCATGTATTCGGCAAAGGGCAGGCCGCCTTTCGCCGGATTGCCGGGCTTGCCAAGGTAGGTGGACAGCGGGGCGAGGTTATCAAAGGTGATGTTCGAGGCGATATAGACGGAATCCGTCAGCAGCAGTTCCCGCAGGAACGGCACTTTCATCGCTTCACGTTTGAAGTTGTCGGCGATGTATTCGCCCATGTAGCGGGTGCCGATCCGGTAGTCGATGGAGTAATGGAACCAGCCGCCCGCACCGCGCAGCATCGAAGACAGATGCGTCTTGCCAAGGCCCGACATGCCGAACATCAGCACGCGCCGCCGCTCTGCCTTTCGCCAGTCCTGTGCCGAGCCGTAGATCATTCCAACCGCCTTCGCTTGATCCTTGCCGTCTTCCTAACGCGGGGCGAAACCGGATACACGCGAAAAAGAAAGCCCCGCAACGGGTGCGGGGCTTTCCGGTCGGGACGATCCGGTGATCAGAAGGTAAAGCCGACCTTCACACCGACGGCGATGGCGGTGTTGTCGCGCATATTGGCGCGGGCCACATCGGGCGTGCCGGTTTCCGGGTCCGCGTCGCCAAGACGCAGGTAACGGGCGCCCATCGTCACCTTCATGTTGTCACGGGTATAGACCGCCGCGACACCGATCCCCTTGTAGCCATTCGTCGGCGCCAGCGGCGACACGAGCTTGCTGCCACCCGGCTCCCACGTCGCGAAGATCGACCCCGACCAGTTTTCATTGAACCTGCGCCCGACGCCCAGCGTGTAGGTCGTGGTGTCTTCCAGATCGGTCAGACTGCCTGCGGTGGGGCCGAAGAAGGTGCTCGGCGCGACCTGAAAATCGCTCCAGTCCACCCAGCGGACCGAACCGAAGACCAGGGTATCCTTGGCGACGCCGGTCTGGAAATCGAGGTTCACGGCCTGCGGCGTATCGGTTTCGGTGATGGCGGCCACCGTGGCCGCGCCCGCCGCTGCCGCAGCACCGCCGGGCAGGGTTTCGACCGAGTCGAACTTGTGGCTGATCTTCGAGAAGTAGGTCAGCGCGACACGCAGCGCGATTTCCGGTTTTTCATAGGCCGCGCCAATGACATAGCCCGCGGCCCAGTCATCGGCCAGATCGACGGAATAGCCATTGAGCGAGCGATAGGTCGTCGGGTCCGCCGGGTTGAAAGCCGGGCCATAGGCCAGCCCCTTCAGCGTCACATGCCCCGAAGCCTTGGAAGCCCGAACACCGCCATGGACCGAGAAATTCTCGTTGAACTTGTAGCGCAGCAGGGCGGTCAGGCCCTGGCTGTTCACCTTCGCCTCGGTACCGCCCAGCATCACCGATTGCGCAGGATCATACAGGATGTCTGCCCCATAAGCCTGATCGTAGATCAGGGCGCCCGACAGCTTGTCATTGAAGTCGTATTTGAGGGCGAGTCCGGGCAGGCTGTGCTTGTCAGCCACGCTGCCGGTCGGACGGCCACCATAGATTGCCAGATCGTTGCCCGTCACGCTCGGGTTGATCTGACCATAGCTCAGTTCGACGTAGTTGCCTGTCTCGAAGATCACGCCGATCGGCTGCCCCGAACGGTCAATTCCCCCGGCCTGCGCCGCGCCTGCGCAGGCGGCCAGAGCCGCAACAGATGTCATGATGCTTTTCATGACGTCCTCCCCTCATTCCTGAAACCCGGCCGCATCCTCCGCCGGTTGACTGAAAGCCTAGGGTGTGCCGGGCTTTTCGGTCAATCAATGACGCCACGTCAGGGATTCGTTACGTTACGATGTGACAAATTAGCGCGGGTGGCCGCCCGGATGTTCAAAAGATTTGCGCCCAGAATGATCAGGCCGCCAACCAGAACCCAGGCGTCAAGCGCTTCGTGATACAGCGCCATACCGACCAGTGCGATGATCGGGAGGCGGGCAAAATCAACTGGCACGACGACCGAGGCAGAGGCCAGCGACAGCGCCTTGGTCAGACACAGATGCGCAATGACGCCACAGGCACCGATCAGCACGAGCCAGGGCAGGGTGGCCTGGGTCGGCAGGGCAATCTGGCCATCCATCCCGGCGGCCGCGAGGCCCAGCCCGGTCTGCATCAGTGTGAGCCAGAACAGGATCGACACAAGGCTTTCATTGCGCGTCAGCTGTTTGGTCATGATGACCGATCCGGCAAAGCCGATGGCCGAAGCGGCGGCAGCCACCACGCCCGGATTGAGCGCCCCGAAATCCGGCCGCGCCACGATCAGCGCGCCCGCAAAACCAAGTCCCGCTGCCAGCGCACGCACCAGGGTCAGCTTTTCACCAAGGAACAGAGGTGACAGCAGCACGACCCAAAGCGGCGAGGTAAACTCCAGTGCGAAGACCTGCGCCAGCGGAATGCTGGTCAGCGCCCAGAACCACAGGTTCTGCCCGGTGAAATGCGAGATGTTGCGGGCCAGATGCAGCGGCAGGCGCCTGGTCTGCACCTCGCCCAGCCGACCGAACAACGCCGCCCCCCCGACCACGAGCACAATGCCGGTGACCGAGCGCCAGAGCATGATCTCGAACGTGTCATGCACCCCGGCTACGGCCCGGCCGGCGATGGCCATGGCCGTAAACGACAGGATCGAGCCGATCATCCAGATCGCCGCCTTCAGCGGTTGTTGCTGCTGCATCGCCCGTTCCTCCCCGTCGCGCCGCAAAGTGGTGGCGCGCGGCGGGGGGAATGTCCAGCCCTGCGAACCGGATCAGTCGCCGATTTCCTCGATGCGGAAATCGCGCAGGATGCCGCGCGTGGCGGCAAACCACGCGCTGTCGCGGGTGCGGGTCTGATGGCTGTCGAAGGCCGCACGGTCGCGGAAGCTTTCCATCACCTCGAAAACGAAGGGATCGTCGGTTTCCGCGATCTCGAAGCTCAGACAGCCGGGCTCGGCCCGCGTCAGCGCGATGTGATCGGCAACATGCGCCAGAACGGTCGCACGTTCAGCCTCGCTGACACAGACGAGTTGGCCCCGAAGACGGATCATTCCAGTTCGATCGTCCCCGGCGGTTTCGAGGTGCAGTCGTAGAACACCCTGTTCACGCCCTTGACCTCGTTGATGATCCGCGTCGCGGTTTCCCCAAGGAAATCGTGGGTGAAGGGATAGTAATCGGCGGTCATGCCATCAACGCTGGTCACGGCGCGCAGGCCCACGGCGTAATCATAGGTGCGCCCGTCGCCCATCACGCCGACGGTGCGCATCGGCAGAATGGCAGCGAAGGCCTGCCAGATTTCATCGTAAAGCCCGTGCTTGCGGATCTGGTCGATATAGACCGCATCGGCGCGGCGCAGGATTTCCAGTTTGTCGCGGGTGATCTCGCCGGGGCAGCGGATGGCGAGGCCGGGGCCGGGGAAGGGGTGGCGGCCGATGAATTTGGCGGGCAGGCCAAGTTCGCGACCCAGCGCGCGCACCTCGTCCTTGAACAGCTCGCGCAGCGGCTCCACCAGCTTCATGCCCATTTTCTCGGGCAGGCCACCGACATTGTGGTGCGATTTGATCGTGACCGAGGGGCCGCCGCTGAACGACACCGATTCGATGACATCGGGGTAAAGCGTGCCCTGGGCCAAGAAATCAGCGCCGCCGATGGCCTTGGCATGTTTCTCGAATACTTCGATGAACAGCCGCCCGATGGTCTTGCGCTTCACCTCGGGGTCGGACACGCCTTCCAGCGCGCCGAGGAACAGATCGGACTCATCGGCATGGATGAGCGGCAGGTTGTAGGCCTCGCGGAACATCGTCACGACTTCCTCGGCCTCGTTCAGCCGCATCAGCCCGTGATCGACGAAAACGCAGGTCAGTTGCTCGCCAATGGCCTCATGGATCAGGATCGCGGCGACAGAGCTGTCAACGCCCCCCGAAAGCGCGCAGATCACCTTGCGGTCGCCGACCTGATCGCGGATCTTCTGGATCGCATCCTCGCGGTAGGAGGCCATGGTCCAGTCGCCGGTGAAGCCCGCCAGACGCACGAAATTCTCGTAGAGTTTCGCGCCTTTCGGAGTGTGATGCACCTCGGGGTGGAACTGCACGGCATAGAAGTTGCGCGACACATCGGCGGTAATGGCGAAGGGCGCATTGGGCGAGGTGCCATAGACCTGAAAGCCCGGCGCAATTTTCGACACATGGTCGCCATGCGACATCCAGACCTGTTCGGGGCCTTCCGCGAACCAGCCCTCCAGCAGCGGCAGCCGGTCGTCCGTCGGGGTAACCCTGGCGCGGCCGAATTCGGCGGTGCCATGGCCACCTTCGACATGGCCGCCAAGGCAGTGCATCATCACCTGCTGGCCATAGCAGATGCCGAGGATCGGCACGCCAAGATCGAACACGCCCGCCGGAGGCATCGGCGCGCCTTCGGCATAGACCGAGGCGGGGCCGCCCGAGAAGATCACCGCTTTCGGTGCGAACTCCCTCAGGAAGGCCTCGTTCACGCGGTTGAACGGGTGGATTTCACAATAGACTTTCAGCTCGCGCAGGCGCCGCGCGATAAGCTGCGTGACCTGGCTGCCGAAGTCGATGATCAGGAGGCGTTGATGCGGATGTGTCATGGCCGGGAATTAGCTTTGCAGGGCCAGAATCGCAAGGCGGAATCGCCTTTGGCGGATGCTGGAACGCGGGGGTTTCACACCCCCGCACCCCCGTGGGATATTTGTGCCAAGATGAAAGACGGTTGTCGTGCCGTGCTGTGGCGCCCGATGTCGTTTTTGGGACGGATGCGACGCAAACGGGGAGCGGCCGGTCGCGGCTTGGCGGCATATAGGGGCAAGTTCGGCGCGCGGGATCGCGCATTTCGGAGGTTTGGACATGAGCGATGTGGCAACAGCAGGGCGTCGGGCGCGCGGCGGTGGCGGCGGGGCGGCGCGGCGCGCCGAGCGGACCGGGATCAGCTTTGACACCGCGCGCTTCATCGAGCGCAATATCCCGAATTTCGAGATCCTGAACGAGGAAGCGCTTCAGATCATCGAATGGAATGCCGAGACGGTTCTAGAAGAGATCGGCGTCAATTTCCTTGAAAACCCCGGCGCGCTGGCGTTGTGGAAGGCGGCAGGCGCCGATGTGCGCGGCGAGCGCGTGCATATCCCGCGCGGTCTGGCCCGCAAGCTTTGCGCCACCGCCCCGTCGAGCTTTACCCAGCATGCCCGCAACCCCGAGCGCAATGTGGAAATCGGCGGCAAGTCGCTGGTGCTGGCGCCGGTTTACGGCCCGCCCTTCGTGCGCGACCGTGAGGGTGGCCGCCGCTATGCGACCATCGAGGATTTCCGCAATTTCGTGAAGCTGGGTTATATGTCGAAATGGCTGCACCACAGCGGCGGCACGGTTTGCGAACCGACCGACGTGGCGGTGAACAAGCGTCACCTCGACATGCTGCACGCCCATATGACGCTGTCGGACAAGCCTTTCATGGGCTCTGTGACCGAGCCGGTGCGTGCGGCGGATTCGGTCGAAATGGCGAAAATCCTGTTCGGGTCGGATTTCGTCGACCAGAACACCGTGATGACCAGCCTCATCAACATCAACAGCCCGCTGACCTTTGACAGCGTGATGATGGGGGCGCTGGAGGTTTACGCCAAGGCCGGGCAGGCCGCGATCATTTCGCCCTTCATCGTGGGTGGTGCCATGGCGCCCGTTACGGTGGCAGGCACGCTGACGCAGGTTCTGGCCGAGGTTCTGGCGGGCGTGGCCTACAGCCAGCTGATCCGTCCCGGCGCGCCGGTGATCTTTGGCGCCTTCGTGACCTCGATCGACATGAACTCGGGCGCGCCGACCTTCGGGACGCCGGAAGCCGCGCATATTACCTATGGCGCGGGCCAGCTCGCGCGGCGTCTGGGGCTGCCCTACCGTTCGGGCGGGTCGTTCTGCGGCTCGAAACTGCCGGATGCGCAGGCGGCTTACGAGACCTCGAACAGCCTGAACATGGCGCTGCTGGCGGGCGTGAACTTCATGCTGCACGCCTGCGGCTGGCTCGAAGGCGGCCTGGTTTCCAGCTACGAGAAATTCGTGATGGATGCCGACCAGCTTGGCACGCTGCACCATCTGGCGAAGGGCGTCTCGGTGGACGAAAACGGGCAGGGGATGGATGCGATCCGCGAGGTCGGTCCGGGCGGCCATTACCTCGGCTGCGCCCATACCCAGGCGAATTTCAAGACCGCTTTCTGGCGCTCGGACCTGCTGGACTACAAGCCCTTCGAGACCTGGGACGAGGAAGGCGCCCGCGACACCGAGCAACTGGCCTCGGAACGGGTGAAGAAGCTGCTGGGCGATTATCAGGCCCCGGCGCTGGACGAGGGCATCCGCGAGGCGCTGGACGCCTATGTCGCGCAGAAGAAGGCGGCCGAGCCGGACGCTTTCATCTGATCGTCGCGAAATGTGAAACGATGAAGGGCCGCCCGGCACGGGGCGGCCCTTTTGCCATCTGTCGGCCGGTCAGATCAATTGTTGCGGGCGTGGCAACAGGTGCAATTCCGACATCAGCGCAATCAATACCTCGATATGCTGGTTCAGCGAATAGCTGGCATCGCCCGCGCGGCGGATGCTTTCCAGCCGCTCCTCTTCGTCGATCAGCCGGGGCAGGGTCTTTTCTGGGCCCAGTGGCTTGTCCTGACGCAACAGCCGTTTCAGATCCCGGTCGCGGCGGTAATCCGCCATCCCGTAGCGGGCGGCGCGGATCAGAAGGCGCGGGCGGCGCAGGTCGGCAAGCAGGGTGCGGAAATCGGTCATGGCAGTCTCCCGTGTTCGATCTGGAAACAATGACACGGCGCAACCTCGCGTTGCGTCATCGCCGGAGTCACCGCGCGGAAGCCGCAGCTTTTGTTCATGGATCGTAAACAATTATCCGGCTCATCCCGGCGTTGGCGCTTTTGTTAACGAACGGGTAACCAAAGCCACCCACGGTTGCATATGTCCAAGAACGGGGCAGGTGGCCGGGGGCAGGCCACAGGACAAAGAGCATGGAACCGAACCTGAGTGCCGATTTCACCCTACCCGCATGGCTGCCGGATGCCGTGCGGCTGTATCTCGACCACACCGAGGACGGGTTGTCGTTGCGGCAACTGGCACGGCGCGAGGGGCTGGCAGCCTCGACCGTCATGCGTCAGGTGCGCCGCTACGAGGCGCGACGCGATGATCCGCTGGTGGACGAGGCGCTGGCCGCGCTGGCGCAGGCGCAGGGGGCTGGTTCCGTAACCCCGGACCCCGACAGAAAGGACGCCCCCGAGATGACCGCCCCGATCCGCCCGACCCCCGTCACACTGGATGAAGCCGGGATCGACCGCGAGGCGCGGCGCGTGCTGCGCCGTATGGCAGAACCCGGCGCCGTCATGGCCATCGCCCCTGAAATGCAAAAGGCTGCTGTCCTGCGCACGGGGCGGGATGGCAAGATGGTGCAGACGGCGGTTCTGGACCGGGCGGTGGCACAGGCCTTCGCGCTGAAAGACTGGATCGGTGTGCGTAAGCAGGGACGGCTGACCAGTTACGAGATCACCACCCAGGGCCGCGCGGCGCTGAAACGGCTGGTGGAGGATGAGGATCGCCGCCGTCAGGCGCATCACGGCGCCTTTGGTCTGGCCGAAGCTGCCGCAGCCTTTGGCACTGCCGATCCTGTGGAGGCCGAAGGTGGCGCGGCGGCGCGGCGCCTGCGTTATACACTGACTGAAAGCCCGGTCGCGGTTCTGGCACGACGGCGCGACAAGGATGGCCGCGCCTTTCTGGAGCCGGAACTGGTGCAGGCGGCGGAACGCCTGCGCGAGGATTTCGAACTGGCCCAGATCGGCGGGCGCATCCCGCAGGGCTGGGATGGGTTCCTGCCTGCCGGTGAGATGGTCGAGCCCCGTCCGGGCTCAGCTGCGCCGCTGGCGGCGCGGGATCGCGTGGCGCTTGCCCTGCGCGATCTGGGGCCGGGGCTGGGCGACGTCGCGCTGCGGGTCTGCTGTCATCTGGAAGGGCTGGAGGTCGCGGAAAAGCGCATGGGCTGGGCCGCGCGCTCGGGCAAGATCGTACTGCGGATCGCGCTGCAACGGCTGCGTCGGCATTATGACGAAACCTATGGCCGCGCCGGTCCGATGATCGGGTAAGGCGGCCCCGCGCAGGGCCGCCCACGCAGCGCTCAGGCGCGGGTGAAGCCAAGCGCGTTGACCATACCCGCCAGCGCTCCGCCCGCCAGAGGCGCCACGATGAAGACCCAGAGGTCCGCCAGCGCCTTGCCACCGACGAACAGCGCCGGGGCAAGGCTGCGCGCCGGGTTGACCGAAACGCCGGTCACATTGATGCCGACAAGGTGGATACCCACCAGCGTCAGGCCGATGGCGAGACCGGCAAACCCGGCAACCGAGCCGGGGCCGGTGGCGCCAAGGATGACCGTCACGAAGATGAAGGTCATCACGAATTCAAAGACCAGCGCCGCACCCAGACCGTATTCCCCCAGATAGCCCGGACCGAACCCGTTCTGTCCCAGCCCGTCTACGGCAATCGAATATCCGGCGCGGCCGCTCGCGATCATATAAAGCACCGCCGCGCCGAGGATCGCGCCAATGACCTGACCGGCGATATGGCCGACAAAGGCGCCGATCTGCATCCGCCCCGCCGTCACCATGCCCAGCGACACCGCCGGGTTGAGATGCGCGCCCGAGATCGCCCCGATCCCATAGGCCGCCGCCACGATGGACAGGCCGAAGGCCAGCGCAATTCCCATCATTCCGATGTGATCGCCCATCAGAACGGCCGATCCGCAGCCGAACAGGACAAGGACCATGGTGCCGAAAGCCTCGGCAATGATTTTCTTGGGCATGAGAGCCTCCACTGATTACAATCCCTCGGGGGCCGACGACATGTTGTCAGCCCGTGCCAAAAGGCTTATGTCCGGTGACACGCGGCCGTCAGGGGGAAAAATCCGATGCGCGACCTCAAGCTTCCCGATCAGCGCCACCCGGAAAAGGCGCACCGCCCCGATCAGGAGCAGCCGAAGAAACCTTCGTGGATCCGGGTCAAGGCGCCCACTTCGCAGGGCTACAAGGATACACGCGACATCCTGAAGGCGAACAAGCTGGTTACGGTCTGCGAGGAAGCGGGCTGCCCCAATGTCGGCGAATGCTGGAGCGCGGGGCACGCCACCATGATGATCATGGGCGACATCTGCACCCGCGGATGCAGCTTCTGCAATGTGGCGACCGGCCGCCCTGATGCGCTGGATGTGTTCGAACCCGGCCGCGTGGCCCATGCGGTGCAGACGCTGGGCCTCAAGCATGTGGTCATCACCAGTGTGGACCGGGACGATCTGGCCGACGGCGGGGCAGAGCATTTCGCCCAGACCATCCGCGCCATCCGCCACCGCGCACCCGAGACCACCATTGAAATCCTGACCCCGGATTTCCTGAAATGCGATGCAAGCGCGCTGGAGGTCGTGGTTGAGGCCAAGCCCGATGTGTTCAACCACAACCTTGAAACCGTGCCGGGTCTTTACCCGACCGTGCGGCCCGGCGCGCGCTATTTTCATTCGCTGCGGTTGTTGCAGCGGGTGAAAGAGATGGACCCGGCGATCTTCACCAAATCCGGCATCATGGTGGGGCTCGGTGAGGATGCACAGGGTGTGCGGCAGGTGATGGATGACATGCGCTCGGCCGATGTCGATTTCCTGACCATCGGGCAATATCTGCAACCGACGCCGAAACATCACCGGGTCGACCGTTTCGTCACGCCCGAGGAATTCGCGGCTTACGAAAAAGCAGCCTTCGGCAAGGGGTTCCTGATGGTGTCGGCCACGCCGCTGACCCGGTCGAGCTATCACGCCGGTGACGATTTCGCGCGCCTGCGCGCGGCGCGGCTGGCGAAGCTGAGCCAGGCCTGAGCAGCGCGCGCCAGCGGGGCCGGGGCCAAAATTCTTGCTCAAGAATTTTGGCGACCTCATCCGGCAGCGCGCCTTATTCCGATGCGGGCACTTTCTTCAGATAGGCGGCCACCGCCTGACGGTCGCTCTCCGGCAGACGGCTCATGTTCTCCACCACATGCGCCATATGGCCGCCCACGCTGTCGAACTCCGGCGTGAAGCCCGAGGTCAGGTATTCGACGATCTCATCCTCGCTCCACCCCAGTTTCGCGGGGGTGATGTTGGGGATCGTGCCTTGGCCAGAAGGGTTGGGTGCCCCAGCCAGCCAGCGGCCACGCTCCAGCCCGCCCAGCAGGTTGCGCGGCGTGTGGCATTCGCCGCAATGCGCCAGCGCCTCGGCGATATAGCGGCCACGGGTTTCGGGTTCGCTCAATGTGCCGTCGATCACCCAGTCGTCGCGCAGGAACAGCAGCTTCCAGCCGCCAAGGCTCCGCCGGATGTTGAAGGGAAAGCTCACCTCATGCGGCAGGCTGGGCGTGGAATCGGGCGGCAGAGCATCCATGAAGGCCTTCAGATCTGCCAGATCCTGCACCGTCATCTTGTTGAAGGCGCTGTAGGGAAAGGCGGGATAGTAATGTTCGCCCTCGGGCGACACGCCGCGCATCACGGCATTGCCGAATTGCGCCAGCGTCCAGCCGCCGATGCCCTGGGTCGGATCGGGCGAGATATTGGGCGCGAGGAAGGTGCCGAACGGCGAGGCAAAGCGCTGCCCGCCGCTGAGGACCCGCTGCGCTTCGCCTTCCGCCCCGGGCGCCATGTGGCAAGAGGCGCAGCCTGCGGCGGTGAACACCTGTTCACCATGGGTGGCATCCCCGGTTACCCCGGCGAAGGTGCTGTCGGGCAGCGGCTTCGGTGCGGTGAGCCACCAGCCGGTCCCGGCGGCAAGCAGGGCGAGGGCAGCGAGGCTGAGCAGCAGGCGCATCGGCGTCTCCATCGAATGATCCGGCTCATGCTAGCGCGAATTTTTCGTCGCGGCACCCCGCAGGGATGGTCACGGCTACGTGATCACGGCATCCGCGGGATTTTCTGTGTCGTCAGCCAGTCAGGCCAGCCCCAGACCCATTCGATCCCGGCAAGAACCAGACAGGCCGCAATCACCCCCAGAACCAGTTTCACCCGGCCCTCCGACGGAGGATTGCGCGCCCAGCGCGCCATGCGAAGCAGCCAGTGCATGTTCATCCGCGTATTTCCTCTGCCAGCCGATGCCATGGTGTCGCGCTGAAATGGCTTTTCGCAAGGGCCGAGGGCGAAGGTAAAGCAAAAAGCCGGATTCCGGGCAGGCCGCTTTCGCTGGCCAGCGGGCCTGCGGCGGCTTCGGGGCGACCCAGCGCCAATCGGGCAGCGGTCAGGCTGGTGAAGGCCAGAACGGCGGGCCGAACATCGTTGATCTTTTCGAATAAGGACACCGGATCATAGCTTTGCGCCGGAATTCTGGCATCCGGCCCGAAGGCGGTTTTTGCCAGATCGGTGAGTCCATGGCCGTAATCCGGCAAAAGGTGATCTTCGTCAGGCCGCAACCGACGCGGGGTCAGCCCGGTTTCGTGCAGCATCGGCCAGAAGCGATTGCCGGGCCCGGCATAGTAATGCCCGTGCCTGGCCGAGGCGGTTCCGGCGGCAGTGCCACAGAACACGATCCGCAGGCCGGGGCGCAGGTAATCCGGGAGGATCATTCCGGGTCGGTGAACCGCACCTTGCCAATGAAGGGCAGATTGCGGTTTCGTTGCGCGAAGTCGATGCCGTAACCCACGACAAATTCATCGGGAATTTCAAATCCGGTCCAGGTGGCGCGGATATCGACCTCGCGGCGCGAAGGTTTGTCAAGCAGAGCGCAAACCTCCATCCGCTTCGGCTCGCGCGAGCGCAGCAGCCGGACGACATGGCTCAGCGTGAAGCCGGTATCGACGATGTCTTCCACCACCAGCACGTCCCGGCCAGCAATCTCGCCGCGCAAGTCCTTGAGAATTCGAACTTCCCGGCTGGATTCCATGGCATTTCCGTAGCTCGACGCCTCAAGGAAATCCACTTCGACCGGCAGGTCGATCTCGCGCACCAGATCGGCGATGAACACGAAAGATCCGCGCAGAAGCCCCACAACCACCAGCTTGTCCGTGCCGGAAAAATGCGTGGTGATCTCGCGCGCCAGCGCCTCGACCCGCGCCGCAATGGCCTTGGCCGAGATCATCTGGTCGATCACATAAGGACGCTGCGGCATGGCTCCCCCTTGATTTCCCTGCATCCATTTCCCAATACCGGGGGAAGGCCATCGCGGAAAGGGGTGACATGCCCACACATCACGAGAAACGGGTGCTGCCATGGACGGCGCAGCAGATGTATGACCTCGTGGCGGATGTCGGCTCCTATCCGAAGTTCCTGCCCTGGACGGCGGCGGCACGCATCCGGTCGCGCAAGCCTGTGGCGGGCGGGGGCGAGCTGATGGAGGCGGATCTGGTGATCTCGTTCAAGGTGTTTCGCGAAAGGTTCGGCAGCCGGGTCACGCTCTGGCCTGCCGACATGCGGATCGACACCGAATATCTGGACGGGCCGTTCCGCCATATGCGCAGCAACTGGGCCTTCCGCGATGTGGAAGGTGGCTGCGAGGTGGAGTTTTTCGTGGATTTCGAGTTTCGCAACGCGATCTTGCAGGGCATTATCGGTGTTGTGTTCAACGAGGCCATGCAGCGGGTGGTGCGCGCCTTTGAACGGCGCGCGGTGGAACTTTATGGCCCGGGCCGGACGGCCTGAACGGGAGGAATGATGACCAAACGCATCGAGACGCGGCCACTGGCCGTGATCACGGCATTTGCGGCGGTGGGGCTGTTCGCGCTTGTCGTCTGGATGCTTTACATCGCGCAGGGCGTACTGGTGCCGCTGGCCTTTGCCACGGTGGTGGCTTTCGTGCTGTGGACGGTGGTGGACTGGATGAGCCGGGTACCGGGCCTGCGTCGTCTGCCGCTGATCCTGCGACATGGCGCGGTGCTCGCACTGTTCGTGGTGGCGATCTTCCTGCTGGTGGCGACGCTGCGCTCGAATGGCGAGGTTCTGGTGCAGCGCCTTCCGGCCTATTCCAGCAATATCCTCGGTCTGGTGGCCGAACTTGATGCGCGGTTCGAGATCGACAAGCACATTCCCGGCGGGCTGAGCAAGATTGTCACCAGCAATGTCGACCTTCAGGGCGTGGCCCGGCAGTCGCTGGGCGCCCTGGGTAGCCTTGGCGGGCTGATCGTGCTGATCCTGCTTTATACCTCGTTCCTGATGCTGGAATACACCGGCTTCGTGAAGAAGCTGCACATGGCCTATCCGCAGGGCGACCGGGCCGCGCAACTCATCGCGCTGTCGACCGATATCAACAGCCGGATCGGCGGCTTTCTGGCGGTCAAGACCGTCATCAACATCATCCTCGGCGCACTGTCCTATTTCGGGCTGAAGATCATGGGGATCGAGCTGGCGGGCTTCTGGGCCATCTATATCGGGGTCTTGAACTACACGCCCTATCTGGGGTCCGCCGCCGGGGTGGTGGCGCCCTCGCTGATGGCGCTGGCGCAGACCGGCGATCTGAAGCATGCCTTCCTGACCATGGCGATCCTGTCGGCGCTGCAATTCATCATCGGCTCGCTGATTGAGCCGCATGTGATGGGACGCCGCATCAACCTCAGCCCGATGATGGTGCTGGTCAGCCTTGCATCCTGGTATTCGCTCTGGGGTCTGCCGGGCGCAGTGCTCGCTGTGCCGATGACGGTGATCATCCTTGCGGTTCTGGGCGCGATTCCCTTCACCCGTCCGGCCGCGATCCTGCTGTCAAACGACGGGCGGATCGGCGAGGGCCGCCGAGATTAGCGCCAGCGCATGATCCCGCGTGGCCGCGCGCACCGCCGCCCGGCCACGCGGACCAAATTCCACGGTTTCGGAAAGGGTTGCTCGGCCTTCCTGCGACAGACCGAAACAGACGCGACCTTCCGGCTTGAACTCTGATCCGCCCGGTCCGGCGATGCCGGTGACCGAGACGGCGAGCGTCGCGCGGGAATGGGCGCGGGCGCCATCCGCCATCTCGCACGCGACTTCCTCGGACACCGCGCCATGGGCGGCGAGCGTCCCGGCGCGGACGCCAAGCATGTCCTGCTTGGCGGCGTTGGAATAGGTGACGAAGCCGCGGTCGAACACATCGGACGAGCCGGGAACATCGGTCAGCGCCACCGCGATCATGCCGCCGGTGCAGCTTTCGGCGGTGGCGATGATCGCGCCGGATTTTCGTGCAAGATCAAGAAGCTCCGTGACGTTCATCGCATGATGATCCCATGCGCGACCCCGGCGGCGACAATGACCGCCAGCCCCGCGAACAGCCCCGCCCACAGGTCATCCAGCATCACACCTTTCCAGTCGCCGCGCCGGTCCGCCCGACCGACAAGCCAAGGTTTCCAGATGTCGAACAGGCGGAAGAACAGGAAGGCCGCGACCCAGCCGGGATAGGCTGTCACGGCCCAATCCTCCAGCCCGCGCTGCCAGAAGGCGAAGGCGGGGAACAGGAGGGCGAGCCATTGTCCTGCCACCTCGTCGATGACGATCTCGGACGGGTCTTCTCCCGGTCGGTCGGCAAGCGCCGCGCGACAGGTGAGGAAACCAAGACAAGTCACCAGAATCGTGGCCAGAACCAATGCGGGGAAGCCAAGGTATCGGTCGATGGCAACGCCCAGAACGATGGCCCCGGCCGAGCCCCATGTGCCCGGCGCCGGGCGCAGCAGCCCAAGACCGAAGAAGGTATTCAGAACCCGGATCATTGCTGCACCAGCGTGGCTGTGGCGATGGCGGCGATACCTTCCTCGCGGCCGGTGAATCCCAGCCGTTCAGATGTGGTCGCCTTGACGCTGACGCGGTGAACCTCAACCCCCATGATCGCAGCCAGCGCGCGACGCATCGCTTCGGCATGCGGGCCAACCTTGGGGCGTTCGCAGATCAGGGTCACGTCGCAGTTGGACAGTGTAAATCCCATTTCGCGCGCCATTTCAATGGCATGGCGCAGGAAGATATGGCTTTCGGCGCCTTTCCATTGCGGGTCCGACGGGGGGAAATGCCGCCCGATATCGCCCTGCGCCAGTGCGCCGTAAATCGCATCGGTCAGCGCGTGCATCCCGACATCGGCGTCGGAATGGCCCAGCAGCGCCTTGTCATGCGGCACCTTTACCCCGCACAGCCAGACGTGATCGCCCTCGGTGAAAGCGTGAACGTCAAAACCGTTGCCCAGCCGTATCTCCATGCCGCGCCCTTTCAGAATGGCCTCCGCCCGCGCGAAATCGCCGGGGAAGGTGAGTTTGATATTGTCCTCTTCGCCGGGCACGATGGCAACCGGCAGACCGGCTGCACGCGCAACCTCCACATCATCGGCGGCCTCGCCGGGATGGGCGCGATGGGCGGCAAGGATTTCCGCCAGCCGAAAGCCCTGCGGCGTCTGCGCGCGCCACAACCCCTCGCGCGACTGCGTTCCGCTGACCACGCCGGCCTCGCCACGCCACAGCGCATCGGTGACGGCAAGCGCCGGGGCGGCGGCAGGGCCATGATCCAGCGCCGCGGCGATCCGGGCGATCAGCGCAGGGGAAACCAGCGGGCGTGCGCCATCGTGGATCAGCACGCGGGTCACATCGCTGCCCGCCAGAGCCTCCAGCGCGTTGCGCACCGATCCGGCTCGGGTATCGGCGCCGCCCACCAGCAGGGCGTCGCTGCCCAAAGCCTCGGCCCTCGCGCGATCCCCGGGATGGATCACCAGCACCCGGCGCAGCCCGGCAAAGGCATCGAGCGTATGGGCCAGCACAGGACGTCCGGCAAGGCTTTGCCATTGCTTTGGAATCTCGCCTCCCGCGCGGCTGCCGCGCCCTGCGGCAACGATGATGGCGGCTGTCGTCATGCGGGTCTCCCTTGGCCTGACGTCTATGCCGCATTGCATAGGCCAAGGCCCGCGTGCTGACAATGCGGTGGCAGCGGGGCTAATAATTGCCTATAATTTGTGCGATGTCGGTTTTCCGCACAGATTTGCGGCGTCTTGCCGTTGTCACCCGCCCGTGGCAGGGGTAGCTGCCGAATTAACAGACAAGGAACGCCCAAGGTGCCTCTGCAATTGGCCGACATCCAGCTTGACCCTCCGGTGCTGCTGGCACCGCTGGCCGGGATTACCGATCTGCCGTTCCGCCGGCTGGTCGGTTCGTTCGGCGCGGGGCTGGTCGTAAGCGAGATGGTCGCGAGCCAGGAGGTCGTGCAGGCCCGACCGCTGGCCCGCGCGCGGGCGGAGCTGGGCTTTGGCGAGGCCGCGACCTCGGTGCAGCTGGCGGGGCGTGATCCATGGTGGATGGCCGAAGCCGCGCGCTATGTCGAGGGACAGGGCGCCCGCGTGATTGACATCAACATGGGTTGCCCGGCGAAGAAGGTGACGAACGGCTATTCCGGTTCGGCGCTGATGAAGGATCTGGACCATGCGCTGCGGCTGATCGAGGCGGTGGTGGGCGCGGTGCAGGTTCCGGTGACGCTCAAGACCCGGCTGGGCTGGGACGATGATCTGATGAATGCGCCGGAACTTGCCCGGCGGGCCGAAGCCGCAGGCGTGCGCATGGTCACCATCCACGGCCGCACGCGCTGTCAGTTCTACAAGGGTCAGGCCGACTGGGCGGCGATCCGCGCGGTGAAACAGGCGGTGAGCGTGCCGCTGATCGCGAATGGCGACATCGTGGATGCCGAAGCGGCGACCGAGGCACTGCGGCAGTCCGGCGCCGATGGGGTGATGATCGGGCGCGGCGCGCAGGGGCGGCCCTGGCTGCTGGCGCAGGTGGCGGCGGCGCTTTATGGCAAACCGCTGCCGCAGGTGCCGCAGGGCGATGCCCTGGCCGATCTGGTGATCGGGCATTACGAGGCGATGCTGGCCTTCTATGGCGTCGACCTCGGGCTGCGCATCGCGCGCAAACATCTGGGCTGGTATCTGGAGGTGGCGGGGCTTGAGGCCGCGCGGGGGCCGATCATCACCGGCGAAGTGCCCGCGCAGGTTTCGCGCGCGCTGCGCGAGACCTTCCGGCAGCAGGAAAGGGCGGCGGCATGAAAGGATACCGGCAGCCCTATCCGGTTCCGGGGGTCGTCTGGGCCTCGATGCCGATTCCGGCGCTGCTGGTCGACGAAAAGAGCGGCATTCTGGAAACCAACCCGGCGGCCGAGCTGTTTCTCAATGCCTCGGCCCGCAGCCTGAAGGGCCAGCCGGTCTTTGACCGCATTCATATCGACGCCGAAATGGACGAGGCTTTCGCGCGGGCCCGTGCCAACCAGTCGGCACTGTTCATCAATGATGTCGATGTGACGACGGGCGAGCGTCCGCCAGTGCAATGCACGGTGCAGATCGCGCCGATGGCCGACAACCCCGACGTGCTGATGCTGCTGATTTCCCCGCGCGAGATTGCCGACCGGCTGGGCCGGGCGGGGGCGGCCAAGACAGCGGCAAAATCGGCGATCGGCATGGCCGAGATGCTGGCGCATGAAATCAAGAACCCGCTGGCAGGCATTGCCGGGGCGGCGCAGCTTCTGTCCATGGGCCTCTCGGCAGAGGACCGCGAGCTGACCGATCTGATTGTCGAGGAAACCCGCCGCATCGTGAAGCTGCTGGAACAGGTGGAGCAGTTCGGCAATGTCCGTCCGCCGGATCGCCGTGTGGTCAACATCCACGACGCGCTGGACCGGGCGCGCAAGTCGGCGATGATGGGGTTTGCCGCCAAGATGCGCTTTGTCGAGGAATACGACCCCTCGCTGCCGCCGACCCATGCCGACCCCGACCAGTTGATGCAGGTGTTCCTCAACCTCATCAAGAACGCGGCTGAGGCGGCGGGGCCGCAGGGGGGCACGATCACGCTGCGCACCCGCTATGACCTGTCGCTGCGCCTGCGCCGCCGGGATGGCACCGGCAAGGCGCTGCCGCTTCAGGTGGAAATCATCGACGATGGCCCCGGCCTGCCGCCCGGCATCGCCGCCGAGATCTTCGAGCCCTTCGTCTCGGGCAAGGAAAACGGTACGGGGCTGGGCCTCGCGCTGGTGTCGAAGATCGTGACCGAACATGAAGGCTGGATCGGGGTCGATTCCGTCCCCGGCCGCACCGTATTCCGCGTGTCGCTGCCCGTGGCGCCGCGTGACTTGCAGAAGAAGGAAGCTGGCTGATGGATGGTACGGTTCTGGTTGCCGACGATGATCGCACGATCCGCACGGTGCTGACCCAGGCACTGACCCGCGCGGGGTGCAAGGTGCATGCGACCTCCTCGCTGGTGACGCTGATGCGCTGGGTCGAAGAGGGGAAGGGCGATCTGGTGATTTCGGACGTCATCATGCCCGATGGCAACGGGCTTGAGGCGCTGCCGAAGATCGGGCGGATGCGGCCCGGTTTGCCGGTTATCGTGATTTCGGCTCAGAACACCATCATGACGGCAATTCAGGCCGCCGAGGCCGAGGCGTTCGACTATCTGCCCAAACCCTTTGATCTGCCCGATCTGATGAAGCGGTCGGCCCGCGCGCTGGATGTGAAGCGCCGCCCGGCCAAGCAGGCAAGTGCGCCGCGCGATTCCGCCGACGACCTTCCGCTGGTGGGGCGGACGCCGGCCATGCAGGCGCTGTACCGGCTGGTCGCGCGGGTGATGAACACGGATCTGGCGGTGCTGATCACCGGGGAAAGCGGCACCGGCAAAAGCCTCATCGCGCGTGCGATCCACGATTTTTCAGACCGGCGCACCATGCCCTTCGTGGTGGCGCAGGCCGCAGATCTGCAAGGGCTGGAAGGGCCTGCGACGCTTTTGTCCAGGGGGCGCGGTGGCAGCCTTGTGTTCGACGAGGTGGCAGATCTGGATGACGAGGCCCAGGCACGCATCGTCCGTATGCTCGACATGCTGGGCGACAATGCGCCGCGTATCATGGCAACCTCGCAGGCCGATCTTGCGGGCCGGATGGAGGCGGGCGCCTTCCGGCAGGATCTGTTCTACCGTCTGGGCGGCGTGACGCTGCATGTGCCGAGCCTGCGGGAGCGGGTGGATGACATCCCGCTTCTGGCCGAGCATTTCCTTGCGCGGGGCGAGCGTGACTTCGGCGCGGTGCGGCGGCTTTCGCCGGAGGCACGCGAACTGGTGCGGGCCTATAGCTGGCCGGGCAATGTGCGCCAGCTGGAAAACACGCTGAAGCGGCTGATGGTGACATCCTCGGAGCCCGAGATCAGCCGCGCCGAGGTCGAAGCGGCCATCGGCAGCCTGCCGCTGCCCGAACCGATGAAGGGCATCGGCGAAAGCGACAAACTGTCCGCTTCGGTCGCGCGGCATCTGAAGCGCTACTTCGATCTGCACGGCGGGCAACTGCCACCGCCCGGCGTTTATGGCCGGATCCTGCGCGAGGTTGAGGCACCCCTGATCGAGATTGCGCTGGATGCCACGGGGGGCAATCAGGCGAAATGTGCCGATCTTCTGGGGATCAATCGCAATACCTTGCGCAAGAAGATCACCGAGCTGGATATTCGCGTGACACGCCGCCGCAAACTGATGTAAAACCGCAACATATGGCGTGTCTTTCGGGTTTTGCCCGACTCACGCCGCAAGATATGGCTGCGGGGACACAGGGCCCCGGACGGATTGGGGGCAAGAGTGCGCGCTGCGGCGAACAGCGGCTGGATGATCCGGCTTTCCCGGTTGCGGCGACAGCGGCGGGTGCAGACGGCCATGACCCTTGGTCTGGTTGTGCTGGCCCCGGTGCTGGTGATTGCGACCCTGCTGGTCCTTGGGCCGATGAACGATGGCGCCAGCTCGTCCAGCCTGCGGGTCATCCTGCTGGCGGATTTTGTTTACGCACTGGTCGTTGCCGCCCTCGTTCTGGCGCGGGTGATGCGCATGATCGCGGATCGCCGCAGGCAATCCGCCGGATCGGCACTGCATCTCAGACTGACCGGGGTCTTTGCACTGGTGGCGCTGATCCCTACGGTTCTGGTGGCGGTCTTCGCCGTGCTGACGGTGAATGTCGGGCTGGAGGGCTGGTTCTCGGATCGGGTGCAGCGTGTGGTCGGGGCCTCGATGGCTGCTGCCGAAGCCTATGAACGGGAACACCGCGAGGCGCTGGTGCAGGATGCCGAGGCACTGGCCGCCTATATCAATGTCACGAAGCAATCGACCTTCTTTCTGGAGGATGACCAGCTGCGCCCGGTGCTGACCGATGCGCAGGAGCGGGTGCAGCGCGGATTGCGTGAGGCCTTCCTGATTGATGGCGGTGGCGAACTGCGCACGCGCGGCGACAAATCCTATCTGTTCGACTTCGAAAAGCCCGCACCGGACGAGATCGCCCGCGCGCAGAAGGGTGAGGTTGTCGTTATACAGGATTGGAACAACAACGAATTCCGCGCGCTGGTGCATCTGGATGCCTTTGCCGACCGTTACCTCTATATCTCGCGCGAGGTGGATGGAAATCTGCTGAGCCTGCTGGATGAAACCAAGGAAACCGTGCGCTTCTATCAGCAGGTCGAAAAGGCGCGCGGGCGCATCCTGTTCGAATTCGGGCTGCTGTATCTGGGGTTCGCGCTGATCCTCATTCTGGCGGCGATCTGGCTGGGGCTGTGGTTTGCCGAACGGCTCAGCCGGCCGGTGGGGCGGCTGGCTTCGGCTGCGGCGCGTGTGGGCGAGGGCGACCTGAACGTGCAGGTGATCGAGGAGGAGGGCGACGACGAAATCGCCACCCTCGGCCGGGTGTTCAACACCATGACGCGCGAGCTGAAGGGCCAGCGCGACGCGCTGATGGAAAGCCACCGGCAATCGGAGCGGCGGCGGCGGCTGTTCGACAGCGTGCTGTCCTCCGTCACAGCCGGGGTGATCGGCCTTGATGCCGAGGGCGATGTGGATTTCGTCAATCGCGCGGCGGAGCGTCTGCTGGATTTCCGCGACGGTCAGTCGGATATGGCGCTGGCGGTGGCGGTGCCGGAGTTTGCGGCGCTGTTCGACCGGCTGCGCCAGGGCGGCGGCGCGGCGGTGCAGGAGGAGATCCGTCTGACCCGCAATGGCCGCATGGAAAGCCTTCTGGTGCGGATGGCCGTGCGGCGCAACGACAGCGGCAAGCTGGAAGGCTTCGTTGTGGCCTTCGACGATGTGACCGAGCTTGTCAGCGCGCAGCGCATGGCGGCCTGGGGCGACGTTGCCCGCCGCATCGCGCATGAGATCAAGAACCCGCTGACCCCGATCCAGCTTTCGGCGGAACGCATCAAGCGCAAGTTCCGCCCGCTGGTGGGTGATCAGGCGGCGGACCTTGACCAGTATGCCGAAGTCATCGTGCGGCAGACCAATGACCTGCGCCGGATCGTGGACGAGTTTTCCAAATTCGCCCGTATGCCCGAACCGGACCGGCGCGAAACCGATCTGGTAAAGCTGGTCCGCGATGCGGTGGTGTTGCAGGACATGGGGCTGCCCGATGTCACGCTGACCGCCAACCTGCCCGACACGCCGCTGCCGATGGAACTGGATGCCACCATGATCGGGCAGGCGCTGACCAATCTGATCAAGAACGCGGGCGAGGCGGTCGAGGGGCTGATCGAGAAGGGCGCGCCCGACGGCTATCGCCCGGAAATCCGGGTGGCACTGGTGGTGGATGCGCAGGAAGCGCATATCACCATCGCCGATAATGGCATCGGCCTGCCGCCCGACCGCGCGCGGCTGTTCGAGCCCTATGTGACCACGCGCGACAAGGGCACGGGCCTCGGCCTGCCCATCGTCAAGAAGATCATCGAGGAACATGGCGGGGCGCTTGTGCTGACCGATGCCCCGCTGTTCGAAGGCAATTCCCACGTCGGCGCCATGGCCGAAATCCGCCTGCCAAGGGCGGTGCGGCCGGCACGCGGACGGGGCAGAACAACGGCCACGGAAGGCCAGGAGGACGCATGAGCAGCATTCTCATAGTCGACGACGAGCGGGATATCCGCGAGTTGATCGGTGATATCCTGCGCGACGAGGGGTTTCAGGTCAGGCTGGCGGCCAATGCCGACGACTGCATGGCCGAGATCAATGCCGAACAACCGGCGCTGATGATCCTCGACATCTGGCTGAAGGACAGCCGGATGGACGGGATCGACATTCTGAAGACCGTCAAGCGCGACAACCCGGATGTGCCGGTGGTCATCATCTCGGGGCATGGCAATATCGAGATCGCGGTGGCGGCCATCAAACAGGGCGCCTACGATTTCATTGAAAAGCCATTCAACATTGATCAGCTGATGGTCGTGGTCAGCCGCGCGATGGAAACCTCGCGCCTGCGCCGCGAAAACAGCGAATTGCGCCGCCGCGATGTCACCTCGTCGGAAATGCTGGGCGGGTCGGTGGCCTTCCGGGCGCTGAAGGGCCAGCTGGACAAGGTGACGAAGTCGAACGGACGGGTCATGCTGACCGGCCCGGCCGGATCGGGCAAGGAACTGGCGGCGCGCTATATCCACACCCATTCCAATCGTGCCGGTGCGCCCTTCATCACCGTCACCTCGGCCACCATCGAACCCGAGCGGATGGAAGAGGTGCTGTTCGGTCGCGAGACGCCTGAACGCGGTGTCGAACCGGGGCTTCTGGAGCAGGCGCATGGCGGCATTGTCTACTTCGACGAAGTGGCCGACATGCCGCTGGGCACCCAGTCGAAAATCCTGCGTGTTCTGGTGGAACAGCAGTTCACCCGCGCGGGCGGACAAGACAAGGTGCGCGTGGACCTGCGGGTCATCAGCTCCACCACCCGCGACCTGCGGGCGGAAATTGCCGCCGGGCGCTTCCGGCAGGAGCTGTATGACCGGCTGAATGTGGTGCCGATTGCCGTGCCCTCGCTGGAGGAACGCCGCGACGATATCCCGGAACTGACCCGGCATTTCATCGAGATGTTCCACCGCAGCCAGGGCCTGCCGCAGCGCGAGTTGACCTCGGATGCCGAGGCGATGCTGCAAACGATGCTCTGGCCGGGTAACGTGCGCCAGTTGCGCAATGTGATCGAGCGCATCCTGATCCTCGGTGACGGTTCCGGCCCCATCGAAGCGCGCGAACTGCCGGGACAGGAAAGCGGCGGCAGCGATGACGGGCGGCTGGTGATCGGGGGCCAGCTGGCCACCCTGCCGTTGCGCGAGGCGCGCGAGCTGTTCGAGAAGGAATATCTGCTGACCCAGATCAACCGTTTCGGCGGCAATATCAGCCGGACGGCGAATTTCGTCGGCATGGAGCGCTCGGCCCTGCATCGCAAGCTGAAATCGCTTGGCGTGGTGACCGGCGCCAAGGCGCGCGGCGCGGGCGAGATGGACGAGGATGACGAGGGCGAGGACTGAGATGCGCGGCGCCTTCGGCCTCGGTCTGGTTTTCCTGACGGCGGGCGCGGCGCTGGCCGAGCCGATCCTGCCGGGCATCTATGACGTGGCGGGCACCGATCTGGATGGCTCGTCCTATACCGATGTGATGGAACTGGCCACTGACGCGACCGGCGCCTGCACCGCGACCTATGCGGGCGACGGCGACAACCCGATGCCAGGCATCTGTCTGATCGACGGTGACAGGCTGGTCATCGGCTCGGTCATGGGCGGGCATCTGCTGGGCGTGCTGCGACAGGTGGGGCCGGGGCGGCTGGAAGGGGTCTGGCGCATCGAAGGCGAAGCCGGGCAGGGGCACGAGGTTCACACGCGGCGACCCTGACCACAGGTCAGGAAGGGCCGCGCGCTTCTTGACCCCATCGGCCGCCCATGCCATGCCTTGACCCGATCAGGGCCGGGAGTTTCCGATGAAGGTGATCATCTGCGGGGCGGGACAGGTGGGCTGGCAGATCGCCCGCCACCTCTCGGGCGAACGCAACGATGTGACCGTGGTCGACATGAGCGCCGATCTGGTGCGCCGGGCGACGGAAACGCTGGATGTGCAGGGGATTACCGGCTTCGCCAGCTATCCCGATGTGCTGGACCGGGCGGGCGCGCGCGATGCAGACATGATCATCGCCGCCACCCATTCGGACGAGGTGAACATGGTCACCTGTCAGGTGGCACATTCCGTGTTCAACGTGCCGCGCAAGATCGCGCGCCTTCGGGCGCAGAACTATCTGGATGCGATCTATTCCGATCTCTACCGCCGCGACCATCTGCCCATCGACGTGGTGATCAGCCCCGAGAAGGAAGTGGCCGAGGCGGCGATGCAGCGGCTGGCGGCGCCCACGACTTTCGATACAGAAAGCTTCTTTGATGGCCGGGCGCAGCTTCTGGGTATTGTTCTGGCCGAGGATTGCCCGGTGCTGAACACGCCGCTGCGGCAGCTGAACGAGCTTTTTTCCACCCTGCGCGCCATCGTTGTGGGCGTGCGGCGGCAGGGGCGGCTGTTTACGCCCGAACCGGGCGACCAGCTGTTCGCGGAAGATCAGATCTATGTCTTCACCCATATCGACGATGTGGGCCGCACGCTGGATATCTTCGGCAAGGCCGCCAAGAAGCAGGAGCGGGTGGTCATCATCGGTGGCGGCAATGTCGGGCTGGAGGTCGCCAAAGCGCTGGAGGCACGAACGGACCGTATCCGCGCCAAGGTGATCGAGAAAAGCCGCGCCCGCGCAGAATTTGCTGCCGACAATCTGGAACGCACCATCGTTCTGAACGGCGATGGAATGGATATCGACCTGCTGATGGAAGCCGCCATTGACCGTGCCGATGCGGTGCTGGCGGTGACCGATGACGACAAGACCAACATGCTGGTCTCGGTTCGGGCAAAATCGGCGGGCTGCCCCATGGCGATTGCGCTGGTGAACGATCCGACGCTGGTGCCCCTGATGGCGGAGCTGGACATCGACGCCTATATCAACCCGCGTGCCACCACGGTGTCTTCGATCCTGCGGCATATCCGGCACGGCCGGGTGCGGGCGATCTATTCCATCGGCGATGCCGAGGCCGAGGTGATCGAGGCGCAGGTTCTGGGCACTTCGCCGCTGGCCGGGCGGCTGATCCGCGACATCGAGTTTCCCGAAGGCGTGCTGGTCGGCGCGGTGATGAAGGGCGACAAGGTGATGAAGCCCACTGGCGATCTGCGCATCGACGAGGGCGATGCCATCGCCATGTTTGCCATGGCCAAGGACGTGCCCGAGGTGGAGCGGCTGCTGCAAGTCTCCATCGACTTCTTCTGAGGGCGCGGCCGATGCCGATGCGCCGCCTGCTGAACCTGCCGCTTCTGGTGATCCTGATGGGGATTGCGACGGCTGCGATGCTGGTTCCTGCGGCCTATGCCTTTGCCCATCGCGACTATCCGGTGGGGCGCGCCTTTGCCTATGGCGCGCTGATCTTTTCCATCCTGACCGGCATGATTGCGCTGGCCACGGCCAACTGGCAGCCGCGCGATGCCCGGCACAGCCATCTGAAGGCGCTGGTCGGGGCCTATCTGGTGCTGCCGCTGATGCTGGCGGTTCCGCTGAACGAGGCGGTGCGTGACACCTCTTTCGTCAATGCCTGGTTCGAGATGCTGTCAAGCTTCACGACCACAGGTGCCACCGTTTATGAAACGCCGGGGAGGCTGTCGGATTCGCTGCATCTGTGGCGGGCACTGGTCGGCTGGCTGGGTGGCTTCTTCATCCTGCTGATGGGCGTCGCTGTGCTGCTGCCGATGAACCTTGGCGGGATGGAGGTTCTGGCCGGGCGCGGCACACCGGGCGCAGGCGCACCGCAAATCACCCGCATCGCGGACCCGTCGCAACGCGTGACCCGCTTCGCGGTACAGCTTTTCCCGGCCTATGCGGGGTTCACACTGGTATTGTGGTGCGGGCTTGTGCTGATGGGCGAGGCCGGTTTCCGCGCGCTGTGTCTGGCGATGGCCACGGTTTCGACCAGCGGCATCATGCCCGGCGGCAATGCAGGTGTTTCCGGTTCGGGCATTCCGGGCGAGATCCTGATCGCGCTGTTCCTGTTGCCCGCCATCACCCGCCGCGCCTATCCGGCCGGCCCGGCCCTGGGCGAGCGTGCCCGCAGCCTGCCGCATGACCCCGAACTGCGCATGGCCGCTGCCATCGTCTTCGTGGTCACAGGCGTCCTGTTCCTGCGTCACTGGGTCGGTGCCATCGAGAATGCCGAGGGGCAGAACCTCGTCTCGTTTCTGCGCGTGCTCTGGGGCACGGCTTTCACCACCCTGTCCTTCCTGACGACCACCGGGCTGCCTTCGTCGCAATGGGCGGCAGCGCAGCTCTGGTCGGGGCTGGAGACGCACGGGCTGATCCTTCTGGGCCTTGCGATGATCGGCGGCGGTGTCGCCACCACGGCGGGCGGGGTAAAGCTCCTGCGGGTCTATGCGCTGTTCCGCCATGGCCAGCGCGAGATGGAACGGCTGATCCATCCGCATTCCATCGGCGGGCAGGGCACGGTGGCGCGGCGGCTGCGGGGAGAGGGCGCGCGGCTGGCCTGGGTGTTCTTCATGCTGTTTGCCGTTTCAATCGCGGTCATTGTCGCGGCGCTGACGCTGACCGGGCAGGGGTTCGACCAGTCACTGATCCTTGCGATTTCCGCCCTGTCCACCACCGGACCGATTGCCAGCTTCGCCGGAGAAAGTGCCGTTCTGTTTTCGGCACTTGGCACGCCCGCCAAGCTGGTTCTGGGCTTCGCCATGGTGCTGGGGCGGGTCGAGGCGCTGGCCCTTCTGGCGCTTCTGGCACCCGAGCAATGGCGGAAGTAATGTTCATGTGGGCGATAACGGCCTGATTTTGGGGCTGGAATCTGGCAGATTTGCCAGACATACTGATTCCGCTGCCTGACGGAACGACTGGGAAGGGGCGGCGGACAGAACCGCGCGACAAAAAAAGGCAATAAAGAATGGCTGCCGATAAACAGAATTTGCAGGACGCTTTCCTGAATCATGTCCGGAAGGCGAAGGTTCCGGTTACCATCTTTTTGATCAACGGGGTGAAGCTGCAAGGCGTTATCACCTGGTTTGACAACTTCTGCGTTCTGCTGCGCCGCGACGGTCAATCGCAACTTGTGTACAAACATGCGATTTCCACCATTATGCCGGGCGCGCCGATCAATCTTTACGAGGGTGAAGACTGATTTCCGATCTTCCCGAGGATGAAGACAGCTTCGCCCTGCCGTCCCGCGACGGTGGGGTTGATCTGCATGAGACGGCCGCGCAACCCACGCGTGCCTGGATTCTCCACCCCGATATCCGGGCGGAATCGTCCCGACGCCTGCCCGAGCTTCGCCTGGCCGAAGCCGAATCGCTCGCCCTCGCCCTGCCGGGGATGGAGGTTCTGGGGGCCGAGGTCGTGCGCCTGCCGCGTGTGCACCCCGGCACGCTGTTCGGATCGGGCAAGCTGGCCGAACTGAAGGCGAAGTTTCACGCCGAAGAGGTGGAACTGGTGCTGATCGACGGCCCGGTTTCGCCGATCCAGCAACGCAATCTGGAAAAGGAATGGGGCGTCAAGCTGCTGGATCGCACCAGTCTGATCCTTGAAATCTTCGCGGATCGCGCCCGGACGCGGGAAGGGGTCTTGCAGGTCGAACTCGCGGCGCTCAGCTATCAGCGCACGCGGCTGGTGCGGGCCTGGACCCACCTGGAACGTCAGCGCGGCGGCTTCGGCTTCGTCGGCGGCCCCGGTGAGACGCAGAAAGAGGCCGACCGTCGCGCCATCGACGATCAGGTGATCCGCATTCGCCGCCAGCTGGAAAAGGTGGTGAAAACGCGCGAACTGCACCGCAGTGCCCGGCGCAAGGTGCCGTTTCCGGTGGTGGCGCTGGTGGGCTACACCAACGCAGGCAAATCGACGCTGTTCAACCGGATGACCGGGGCCGAGGTGCTGGCCAAGGATATGCTGTTCGCGACGCTGGACCCGACCATGCGCGGTGTCACGCTGCCCTCGGGGCGCAAGGTGATCCTGTCGGATACGGTGGGCTTCATCTCGGACCTGCCGACGCAACTGGTCGCTGCCTTCCGCGCCACGCTGGAAGAGGTGCTTGAGGCCGATCTGATCCTGCATGTGCGCGATATTGCCCATCCCGAAACCGCCGAACAGGCAGCGGATGTGGCTGATATCCTGCAAAGCCTCGGGGTGAAGGCGGAAACGCCGATGGTCGAGGTCTGGAACAAGCTCGATCTGCTGGACCCCACCACGCATGAGGCGTTGCTGGCGCAAAGTGCCACGCGCGACGGGGTTTTCGCCGTTTCGGCGCTGACCGGCGAGGGGATTGATACGCTGCTGGAGGCTGTCAGCCGCGCATTTGATGAAGAGAAGTCCGACCGTGATCTGATGCTTGGCTTTGCCGAGGGGCGCAGGCGCGCCTGGCTGCATGCCGAAGGCGTGGTGCAGGAAGAAGTGCAGGGCGAAGAGGGCTGGGCCATCCGGGTGCGCTGGACCGCGCGGCAGGAAAAACGCTACCGCGAGCTGTGATGAAATCGGGCGGCCAGGAGGCCGCCCGTTCTGTTTCAGGTCACAGGAAGGCGTGCCAGCCGCCGTGGCCGCCACCGGGATGATCGTCGTCGTCCTCGTTCTGATGGCTCTGGTCCTGATCTTCGTCCGCATCTTTCTGGGTCATGCAGGATTCATAGAACTTGGCCGGATCGAGGTTGATGAACTTCGAGGCCAGACCGCCGCCCAGCGGCTTGAACCAGCCCAGGGCCTTGCTGCTGCTGCCGCAATCGGCCTCGCCGCCCTTGCCATGGCCCCAGTCCTTACCCCAGGAAGCGCCTTTGCCCCAGCCGACATCCTTGCCGGTGCCGCAATCGCCCTTGCCCCAGCTGCCGCCATGGCTCCAGTCGTTGCCCCTACCCCAATCGTTGCCCTTGCCCCAGTCGTGACCTTTACCCCAGTCGGAGCCCTTACCCCAGCCGCCTTTGCCGCCGTGGTCGTCGTCACGATCCCACTTGCCCCAGCCACCGCAGGATTTGTCGTCATCGTCGTCCTTGCCGTGGTCATCCTTGCCACCGCAATGTTTGCCACCGTGATGCGACTTGCCGCCGTCGCAATCATCGCCGTCCTCGTCATCTTCCCCGCCGTGGTCGTGATCGCAGTCGTCTTCACCGCAATCCGCAATACCGTCCCCGGCGACCGCATTCATCTCGCCATCCGGGGTCGAGGCATTGGTGCCCCAGAAGCCCAGCACATCCACATTGTCGAGGTTGGTTTCCCCCGAAAGCGTGACGAAACCGGTTTCGCCCGCTTCCAGATAGGTCGGCTTGTCCGCGCCTTCCCATTCGAAGCCGGGGGCCGACATCTTCTGCGCGTGGTCGAATTGCACGTCCTGACACTTGATGCCTGCGGCCTCAAGGTCGATCGGCTGGTGGTTCGGGTTGTCGACCGTCGCGCTGTCGCCCACGAAGGAATCGTCGCCCCAATACATCGTATTGAAGTCGGCATGCCCCTCCAGCATCGTGACCTTCGCTTCGACCTCGCCCGACTGGCCGATGTAGAGTTCGGCGGTGAACTTCACGCCTTCAAGATTGTATTCGTATAGTCTGCTGTCTGCCATGACTGTCCCCATAGCCTGAGCGCGGCCCTTTGCAGGTCCGGTCACTCTTTGCGCCCCCGTGAGGTTTGTGGCAAATTCAAGGCATGGACGCCATGTGGCAGTCGGAAAATGTCCGTTTCCATATCGGACACGGAAACTTACTCATTTTTATCAATGGTTTGCGCGATGCGTGCAAGGCAGGACAAAAGTGGCGCCTGAATGTCGCCGCATTTCCGCCCTAATTTGTGAGGCTCAGGGCGCAGGCGGGCGCAGGTGGCTGTCGCCGACCGAGGCCGCGCGGGCCAGAACCGGGTCGAGCGACATCGGGATGTACTCGCCCCGCCGCCAGCGTTCACCCAGATTGTCATAGTGACGGCTGAGCGGGTGCCCCGACTGCCCGGTGGCAATGATGAAGACCGAACTGTCGGGATCGGCGAAATCATAGACGCCGCGATAACCCGCACCATGGACGTTCAGCCAGGGGTCGGGGCCGGTGCCCTTTGGGCTGCCCCGCATCAGCGTATTGTCGTCGCCGCTGGTGCTTTGGCGGATATTCACGAAATAGCGCAGGATCGGCACATTCCCCAGCACCGGATGGTCGTGGGCCGCCTGATGCACATCGCCCCAGCGCCAGCTTTCCAGATTGCGGCCGTATTTCTCGGACAGCTCCAGCAGCGCCTGATCCAGTGCGATGCGGGCCATGTCGGTGCAGGTCTCCACCTGTGCCGACTGGATGACATCACACCATGCACCTGCGCCGTCGATATTGCGGTAGACGCGTTCCAGGAACACCGGCTCGATCTTGGTGAAGGAATCCGCCAGCGGCCCGATCTCGTCACGGATCAGCCGGTCTTGCAGCGCCCGCATCCAGGCCTGATAGATCAGCGGTTCGGGAAGATGTTCGTTCATCTCGCCGTTCCACTTGGCCATCAGTTCCAGCGCGCGCTGGCGCAGCCGTTCGGGCGTGCCCTCGGGGGCGGCCTCGCCGGTGAACCACAGATCTGCGCCGACCAGGGGCAGGATGGCGCGGGCAGTCGGGCTGACGGTATCGAGCTGCGCCTCGATAAAGCTTTCGCGGGTATGCACCTCGCGCGTCTTCATCAGCGTCAGCCAGCGCTGCACGCGCTGTGTATCGCCCCAGTTGTAGGACAGGTGCCGGGGGAAGGGCTGGTCCACCGTCTTGTTGTTGGTATTGCCCAGAATGCCGGTCGCGGGTTTCACGAAGCGCGGGTTTTCCTCGTAGGGAAAGGTTCCGAGCCAGCGGTTTTCGGCCAGCCAGCCGGGTGAGGGCATCCGGCCGCGGGTCTGGTTGCGCGCATCGCGTTGCGGCACCGCGCCAATGATCTGCATGGCGATGCCCTCGCGGTCAGCGAGCATCAGGTTCTGCGCGGGGGCCACGAACAGGCGGCCCGCCTCCATCGCCTCGGCAGTGCTTTTTGCACCCATCAGGCGGATGGCGGCGGTCATCGAAGTGTCCTGCGCTGTCAGCGCGGTCCAGCTGAGCGACATGACATGGCCGGGCGGGGTGATAGTGGCCAGATCGTAATGCGAGCCGGGCAGCACCGGGCCATTGTCGGTCCAGCGCAGGGTGATGGTGACCGGGGCCGCATCCTTGACCTGAATGATGGTGCGGCGGGTTTCGAATTTCTTCCAGCCGTCCGGGGTGCGGTATTCTTCGGAATTGGCGGGATTGACCTCTTCGATATGCAGATCCTGATCGTCGACATAAGCAGTGGTCAGACCCCAGCCCAAAGCCTCGGACCGGCCCGCAAGCACGACGGGCACGCCCGGAATCGTCGCGCCGATCACACCGCCCGAGCGCAGTTCCAGCCGGGCCAGATACCAAAGCGTCGGCGCCGTAAAGCCCAGATGCGGGTCATTGGCCAGAAGCGTGCCGCCGGCAGCCGCCCGTGACGGCGCCGCCGCCCAGGCATTGGAGGCCCCCGAAAAGCCCCGGCGCGGGAAGGGCGACAGCGGATCTTCCGCATAGCGGCGCGGGGCGCCCTGCGGGAAGGGGCCGGGCACGATCTGCGCATAGTCGGGCAGGGCGGCGATGGCCTGACCCGGATCATCGGGCAGAATGTCACGCAGGCGCTGTTCCGGCAGGGTCAGCGACAGCCGGGCGCGGATCACCTCATCCTCCAGCTGGCCTGTCAGTTGCAAGGCCATCAGTTTGAGGATGGCCAGACTGTCGGCGGGCTGCCATGCAGCGATCTCGTTCGAGAAAAAAAAGAACTCCGGCGCCCCACGCCCGCGGGCGCCGCGATTCACCTCGGAAATCCAGGCATTGACGCCTTCTGCATAGGCCTCCAGCGCGGCGCGGGTCGGGTCATCCTGCACCGCCACCGCCTCAGTCGCATAGCGATAGAGGTCATAGCGCCGCATCAGCTCGTCAATCTTCAGGGTCCGGTTGCCAAAGACCTCGGACAGTCGCCCCTGCGCGGTGCGGCGCAGCATGGTCATCTGCCACAGCCGGTCCTGGGCATGGGTGAAGCCCAGCGCAAAATAGACGTCCCGGTCATCCGAGCCGAAGATATGCGGCACATTGTCATTATTGCGCACGATTTCGACCGGGGCATGCAGCCCCTGCAGGGTAAAATCCTCGTTGTAATCCGGCAGGGAGCGCGACAGGAAATAATACGCCCCGACCAGCGCCAGACCGGCCAGAACGACAAGCCCCGTGAAAATGCGGAGCATCCAGCGGAAAACCATGAGCATGGGGCGCGTCCTTGACCTTGAACCCGAGATGCGTTCCTAGTCGATCCTGCGTCCGGGGGCAATTGCAGGAGGGTTCACGATGGCGAAGGTGGCATTTCTCGGCCTTGGGGTCATGGGCTATCCGATGGCAGGACATCTGGTGGCGAAGGGCCATGAGGTGATGGTCTATAACCGGACCGAGGCGAAGGCGAAGGCCTGGGTTGCGGAATTTGGCGGTGGCTGGGGCGCCACGCCGCGCGCGGCGGCCCAGGGGGCGGAATTCGTGATGGCCTGCGTCGGCAATGATGACGACCTGCGCAGCGTCTGCCTTGGCGCGGATGGCGCCTTTTCAGGGATGGAGCGCGGTGCGATCTTCGTCGACCACACCACGGTTTCGGCACAGGTAACGCGTGAACTTTCGGCGGTCGCCGCCGGGGAAGGCAAGGGCTTCGTCGATGCGCCTGTGTCCGGCGGGCAGGCCGGGGCGCAGAATGGCGTGCTTTCCGTGATGTGCGGGGGCGCCCAGGCCGAATATGACCGGGCCGAGCCGGTGATAGCCGCATATGCCCGCATCTGCCGCCGTCTGGGCGACAGCGGCGCCGGGCAGATTGCCAAGATGATGAACCAGATCTGCATTGCCGGCCTGGTACAGGGCCTGTCGGAGGCGCTGGCCTTCGGGCAGAAGGCGGGGCTTGACGGCGAGGCGGTGGTCGAGGTGATCAGTCAGGGGGCAGCCGGAAGCTGGCAGATGGCCAACCGCCACAAGACCATGCTGGCCGGTCAGTTCGATTTCGGCTTTGCGGTGGACTGGATGCGCAAGGATCTGAAGATCTGTCTGGAAACCGCTGACCAGATCGGCGCATCGCTGCCTGTTACCGCGCTGGTGGATCAATTCTACAAGGAAGTGCAGAACATGGGCGGCGGGCGCAATGACACGTCGAGCCTGATCCGGCGCCTGACGCGGGACTGAACCGACAGGACCGGGGCGCTGCCCCGGACCCCGGAGTATTTCGGCAAGAAGCAAATGGGGCGGGTTTCCTGCCCCTTTTGCTTTACGGGATGATGCGGGTGTATTTGGTGCCCGACAGCGTGGCCCCCGCGATCAGGCCCGCCTGACCGAAGACCAGCGCGATCACCGGGTCGATTTCGGTCGTGTCCTTGCCAATGGAGGCGCCCTGTTCCGGAGTGGCGTATTTCAGGTCAGCACCAGCAGCCCAGCCCGGCGAGCGGCGGAAATCGCTGAGAGAATCCTGCGTCATGAAGAACAGTGCATGGGCATATTGCTGAGCACCGATCTGAAGCCCGATGGAGGCCTTCGCGGCGGAATAGTAATCCACCGTCACGTCATTGATGCGCAGCGCCCCGCGACCGAAGGCGCCGCCGATCCCGAAGCCCGCCTCGGTCACCAGCGGCATGTAAAGCACGCCGTAAGCCTTGGAGGCGAGATCGCGCGTGCCGGGGTAGCGGTTGAACAGGTAGTTCCGCGTCTCGTCCACACGGGCGTCGATTGTGGCGCTGCCACGCCCGCCCACGCCATTGCCGCAGGCGCCCAGCGCGAAGGCCGCGCCCGAGCACAGAAGAAAGGTGCGTCTGTCGATCATGCTCTGCCTCTCATTGCTTGCGGCGCTGCCGCATGGCCTCTGACGGGCCGTCCGATCCACATATAGCGGATCAGGTGGCGCATGTCACTTGCCCTTGACCGGCGGCAGGGCCGGTTCCGGCGAAAGACCGCCCGTCAGGCCCGCAGGAGCCGCGCGACGGCGGGGGCGAAATAGGTCAGGATGCCGTCGCAGCCCGCGCGTTTGAAGCCCAGAAGGCTTTCAACCATGGCCTTTTCGCCGTCGATCCAGCCGTTCAGGGCCGCGCCCCGGATCATCGCATATTCACCGGAGACCTGGTAGGCATAGGTCGGTACGCCAAAGCTGTCTTTCACGCGGCGACAGATATCGAGATAGGGCATGCCCGGCTTGACCATCACCATATCCGCGCCCTCGCGCAGGTCACGCTCGATCAGGCGCAGGGCTTCGTCGCTGTTGCCGGGGTTCATCTGATAGGTCTTCTTGTCCCCCTTCAGCGCGCCCGAGGCGCCCACGGCATCGCGGAACGGCCCGTAGAACGCGCTGGCATATTTGGCGGAATAGGACAGGATCGCCACGTCCTTGTGGCCCGCGGCTTCCATCGCCGCGCGGATCGCGCCGATCCGGCCATCCATCATGTCGGAGGGGCCGAGGATGTCAGCGCCGCTGTCGGCCTGCGCCAGCGCCATGCGGACCAGCGCCTCGACCGTTTCATCATTCAGGATGATGCCGTCGCGCACAAGGCCGTCATGGCCGTTGGAGTTATAGGGATCGAGCGCGATGTCGGTCATCACCGCGATTTCCGGCACTGCCGCCTTGATGGCACGGATGCAGCGGTTGGTCAGGTTGTCGGGGTTCCAGGCCTCTTCGCAGGTCTCGGTTTTGACAGAAGGATCGGTATAGGGAAAGAGGCAGAGCGCCGGGATGCCAAGCGCCGCCGCCTCTTCCGCCGCCTGCACCGCGAGGTCGATCGACAGCCGGTCGACACCGGGCATCGACATCACGGGTTCGCGGATATTCTCGCCGTCGCGAATGAAGATCGGCCAGATCAGGTCATTGGTTGTCAACACATTTTCCTGTGTCAGCCGGCGCAGGCTTTCCGTGCGGCGGACACGGCGGAAACGGGTGGCGGGAAAGGCGGCCTGGCTGGGATGCATCGTCATGTCCTTGCGGCAAGTCCTGATTTGCGGGGATGGGCCAGCCACCCCGCGCCGGATTTTTTTCTGCCTGCCATGGAAAAGCCTGCGCTGCAAGGATAGGAATGCCGCAGTCCCGCCATTTGCCGGGGCGGCCGTTTCCGAACGGCGGGACACGACCGGAGAGTTGCATGCAGTGGTATGAAACCATATTCGAACTGATCGACATGCGGTCATTCTCGAACCTGTGGTTCTGGATCATGCTGGCGGTGCAATGGTCGATGACAAGCCATTGGGTGTTGGGGGTGCCCTTCGATCTAGTGCTGCGCGCGCGTCGCAGCGGCGGTCAGGCGCTGGAGGATCTGGAGGCGATGGCGCGGGTCAATGTGAACCGGCTGCTTTACATCACCCATGTCTCGGGTCTGTGGATCGCGGGGTTCGTGGCCTTCATCCTGACGCTGCTGGTGGTTCTGGGCTTTTACTACGGGATCGAGTTCGCCCAGGCCGCCTTCTGTCTGTTCTGTCCCATGGTGGTCGTCTCGACCCTTTCGGTCCGCAGCGCCCACCGCATCGCGGATGGCGACCACCGGGGCGAGGTGCTGGTGCGGCGGCTGGTGCATCTGCGGATGGGGACGCAGCTGATCGGGATGATCGCCATTCTGCTGACCTCGCTGTGGGGGATGTACCAGAACATGCATATCGGCGTTCTGGGCTAGGCGGTTCCGGGCAAGGCTTTACTTCGGCGACGCAGGGGTTAGATCGGGGCTCATGTCGGAACAGATGAAGATCGTCCTCGGCGGTGCGCCAGAGGGATATGATGCCCGCCTGCTGGCGAAGGAACTGTCGCGTGGCCGGGCCGTGGTGCATGTCGCGCGCGACGACAAGCGGATGGAGGCGATGCGCCGCGCGCTGGCCTTCATGGCGCCCGATGCGCTGGTGCTGGATTTCCCGGCCTGGGACTGCCTGCCCTATGACCGGGTGTCGCCCAATCCCGAAATCTCGGCCCGCCGGATGGCGACACTTGCGCTGCTGGCGCATGGGGTGGCGGATCGCTTCATCCTGCTGACCACGCTGAACGCGGTGACGCAGCGCCTGCCCGCGCGCGAGGTGGTGCGGGCGGCGTCCTTCTCGGCCCGTGTGGGCGAACGGGTGAACGAGGGCGCCTTGCGCGACTACCTGGCGCGCATGGGGTTTTCACCGACGACCACCGTGACCGAACCCGGCGATTACGCGCTGCGCGGCGGTATCGTTGACATCTATCCGCCGGGCGAGGGTGGGCCGGTGCGGCTGGATTTCTTCGGTGACGTGCTGGACGGCATCCGCCGCTTCGACCCTGAAAGCCAGCGCACGACCGAAAAACTGACGGCCGTCGATCTGGCGCCGGTGTCGGAGGTCATGCTGGACGAGGCGGCGATCACCCGTTTCCGCCAGACCTATCGCATCGAATTCGGTGCCACGACGGATGATCCGCTGTATGAAGCGGTCAGCGCGGGCCGCAAGCATCAGGGGATGGAGCACTGGCTGCCGTGGTTCCATGACCGGCTGGAAACGCTGTTCCACTATCTGCCCGATGCCAGCGTCATGCTGGACGATCAGGTGACACCCGCACGGCTGTCGCGCTGGGAGGGGATCGCCGACCAATATGAGGCGCGGCGTGAACATCTGGGCGTCAAGGGGCGCATGGATACGGTTTACAAACCGTGCCCGCCCGAGGCGCTTTATCTGGACGACGACGCCTTTGAGGCTTCGATTGCCGGGCATCGGGTGATCCAGCTTTCGCCTTTGCCGCAAAGCCCCGGTCCGGGCGTTCTGGATGCGGGCGGGCGGATCGGGCGCAATTTCGCGCCCGAGCGACAGGTCGAAAGCCTGAGCCTGTTCGGTGCGCTGGCCGATCATGTGCGCAGCCTGCGGACAGAGCGGCAGGTGGTGATTGCTTCGTGGTCCGAAGGGGCGCGCGAGCGGCTGAAGGGGCTGATGGAGGATCAGGGGCTTTCGGCCACCGCTGAAATCGCCGATCTGCGCGCAGTGCCGGAAGGCAAGGGCGGGCTGTTCCTCGCGGTCTGGGCGCTGGACGAGGGCTTTACCGCGCCGGGCCTTGCGGTGATTTCCGAACAGGATGTGCTGGGCGACCGCCTGCTGGGCAAGCCGCGCCGCAAGAAACGGGCCGAGAACTTCCTGCAAGACCTCGGCACGCTGTCGCCCGGCGATCTGGTGGTGCATGTCGAACATGGTGTCGGGCGGTTCGTGGGCCTTGAAACCCTGCGCGTGCCCGAACCGCCGCGCAACCGCCCCGGCCCGCCGCATGAATATGTGCATCTGGTCTATGCCGAGGACGCCAAGCTTTATCTGCCGGTCGAAAATATCGAACTCCTCAGCCGCTATGGGCATGAGGACGGGTTGCTGGACCGTCTGGGCGGCGGGGCATGGCAGGCGAAGAAGGCAAAGCTCAAGGAGCGTATCCGCGAGATTGCCGACCGGCTGATGCGGATTGCCGCAGAACGTCACCTGCGCCATGCCCCGATCCTTGAGGCGCCGCATTCGGCATGGGAGGCCTTTGCCGCGCGCTTCCCCTATCAGGAAACCGACGACCAGTTGAACGCCATCGCCGATGTGGTGGCGGATCTTGAGGCCGGCAATCCGATGGACCGGCTAGTCGTGGGCGACGTGGGCTTCGGCAAGACCGAGGTCGCGATGCGCGCCGCCTTTGTCGCCGCCATGGCGGGGATGCAGGTCGCGGTGATCTGCCCGACCACGCTTCTGGCACGCCAGCATTACCGCAGCTTCGCCGAACGCTTCCGCGGTTTCCCGATCGAGGTGCGACCGCTGTCACGCTTCGTCTCCGCCAAGGATGCCGCCACCACCCGCAAGGGGCTGGAAGATGGCACGGTGGACATCTGCGTCGGCACCCATGCGCTGCTGGCGAAGGGGGTGAAGTTCAGGAACCTCGGGCTGCTGATCATCGACGAGGAACAGCATTTCGGCGTCAGCCACAAAGAGCGGCTGAAGGAAATGCGCGCCGAGGTGCATGTGCTGACGCTGACCGCGACGCCGATCCCGCGCACGCTGCAACTGTCGCTCACGGGCGTGCGCGACCTCTCGATCATCGCCACCCCGCCAGTGGACCGGCTGGCGATCCGCACTTATGTCAGCGAGTTCGATACCGTGACGCTGCGCGAGGCACTGTTGCGCGAACGCTATCGCGGCGGGCAAAGCTTCTTCGTGGTGCCGCGCGTGGCCGATCTGCCCGAGATTGAGGATTTCCTGCGGACCCATGTGCCGGAGGTCAGCTATGTCGTGGCGCATGGTCAGCTGGCGGCGGGTGATCTTGATGAGCGGATGAACGAGTTCTACGACGGGAAATACGACGTGCTGCTGGCCACCACGATCGTGGAAAGCGGGCTCGACATCCCGACCGCGAACACGATGATCGTGCACCGCGCCGACATGTTCGGCCTCAGCCAGCTTTACCAGATCCGGGGTCGCGTCGGCCGGTCGAAAACCCGGGCCTATTGCTATCTGACCACCAAACCGCGCAGCCCGCTGACGCCGCAAGCGCAGAAGAGGCTGAAGCTGCTGGCAAGCCTCGACAGCCTCGGTGCCGGGTTCAACCTTGCCAGCCACGACCTCGACCTGCGCGGGGCGGGGAACCTGCTGGGCGAGGAACAGTCAGGCCATATCAAGGAAGTCGGCTACGAACTTTACCAGCAGATGCTGGAAGAGACGATTTCCAAGATCAAATCGGGCGAGATCACCGGCCTCGCGCCGGTCGACGATCAATGGGCGCCGCAGATCAACCTTGGCGTTCCCGTGCTGATCCCCGAGGAGTATGTGCCCGATCTGGATATCCGGCTGGGGCTTTACCGCAGGCTCAGCCATCTGGCGAGCAAGGTGGAGCTGGAGGGTTTCGCCGCCGAACTGATCGACCGTTTCGGGCCGCTGCCGAAAGAGGTGAACACGCTCATGCTGGTCGTGCGCATCAAGGCGATGTGCAAGAAGGCGGGCATCTCGCGGCTGGATGCGGGGCCGAAAGGCGCTACGGTGCAGTTCCACAATGACAAATTCGCCAATCCGGCGGGGCTGGTGGAATATCTTCAGGCCCAGCAGGGCGGGGCCAAGGTCGCGGGCAACAAGATCGTGCTGGCCGTCGACTGGCCGACCGAGGGCGACCGCATCCGCGGCGCCTTCGGCATCGCGCGCGATCTGGCGGAAAAAATCCTGAAACCGAAGGGCAAATGAAAGGCCCGGGCGCTTGCCCGGGCCTTTCACATCTGTCGACTGCCGGTCAGAGCAGGAAGTCGTCGAACACCACGTCACCAGCCAGCTGCGAGATCTTGGTATTGCGCAGGGTCAGCGTGTCGCCCGTTTCGAAGGTGAACACGAGGTTGCGGCCCACGGCCTCGCCCAGATCGCGCAGTTCGGTGAAGTTCGACACACCCAGGTTGGTGTCGATCAGCAGCGTGTCGACGCCATCGCGGAAATCGGTGATCGTATCCGAGCCGCCGTTGTCGCCGAAGACGAAGGTATCGGCACCGCGACCGCCGCTCAGCCGGTCATCGCCCGAACCGCCATCCAGCGTGTCGTTGCCGGTGCCGCCGATCAGCGTATCGGTGCCGCTGCCCCCGGTGATCGCATCGTTGCCGCTGCCACCATCGCCACGGTCGTTGCCGCCGCCCAGGAACATCGTATCGTTATCGGCACCGCCCAGAACGGTATCGTTGCCGAGGCCCGCGTCGATCTGATCGTCGCCGCTGTCGCCGTTGATGACATCGTCCCCGGACTGGCCGGTGATCTGGTCGTTACCGGAGCCGCCCGTGATCTTGTCGGCATCGCTGCCGCCGTTGATCGTATCGTTCCCGGCATCGCCGGCGAGCGTATTGGTGCCCGCGCCGCCCTGGATCACGTCATTGCCGGAACCGCCGCTGACGGTGTCATTGCCATCGCCACCATAGAGCGTGTCATTGCCGGAGCCACCGCTGAGCTTGTCATTGCCATCGCCACCATCCACCAGATCGCTGCCGCCACCGGCCAGAACGCGGTCGTTGCCGACGCCACCAAAGATCTGGTCGACGCCACTGCCGCCGGTCACGGTGTCGTCGCCGGTGCCGCCATCCAGCAGGTTGGTGCCGGAGCCGCCATGGATATAATCGTTGCCAGCATCGCCGCTGATCGTGTCATCCCCGATCCGGCCCAGCAGACGGTCATTGTCGGCGCCACCACTGATGGAGTCGTTGCCGGTCCCGCCGTCAACGGTATCGGCCCCGGTGCCGCCGTTAATGCTGTCGTTGCCCGCCTCCCCGAAGATACGGTCATTGCCGCCGCGGCCATCCGCGATATCGGCACCCGAGCCAAGGCGCAGCTTGTCATCGCCCACCGTGCCGGACACGGTGTCATCGCCGATGCCCGCGCTCAGATAGGATTCGCTCCAGTCATGCACGCCGTCGATCCCGATGATGAGATCGTTTTCGGCCGTGCCCGACATCGAGTCGAAGTTTTTCGGATACAGACGGAAGCCCGGCCCGAGACGGGTGCTCGACCATTCGCTCACATCCGAGCTGGCATAGGCGTCAGCCAGGAAAGCGTTGTAGGCGTTGATATCCGCGAAAGCCGGCAGTTCATCACCGTCGATGACGAAGAAGTGGTCATTACCGTCCGAGGTCGTCACGCGCATGATCTTGGTGAAGTTCGTGCCGCCCCAGTTCACTTCGGCGATGGCCGCCTGGGTATTCAGGTTGACCGGCCCGCCGTCGACGTTCACGCCATAGGCCGAACCGACGATCTTGGTGATGGTGATGGAAGAATAGTCACCGCTTACGGGCGCATCGAAGCTGTATTCGAAGCCGAAGCCGGTATTCGCCACGATGTCGATGGTCGACGCAGAAATAGCATTCGGAGTCGAGGCCGAGTAACCGACCTGAAAGCCGGTGAGGGTAATGGTCGTCATGTGTTGTCCTCTGCAAAATGGATGTGTCTTGCCCCTGTGGCCCTGTGGTTAATGGTCAAGCGGGGCGAAAATGTGAAAAATCATTGTCGGGCGCAGAAAACTCGCCCGGGAATGGAAAAAAGAATCGGGCCGCAATCAGCGGCCCGGCATGAGTTTCATCAGCAGGAAGCCCGCAGCCGTCAGGGCACAGACCCCGAAGGCCAGCGGAACGGGCGTGCCGTCGAAGGCAAGACCCAGCGGGGCGGCGATTGCAACCGCGACCACCGTCGCCAGCGAGCCGGTGACCGAGGCCGCCATCCCGGCGATATGACCCACCGGCTCCAGCGCGAGGGCGTTCAGATTGCCCAGCGTCAGGCCCGCCACCATGAAGACGGTGATGGTCCAGAACACATAGACACCGAAGTAAAGGTCGGGGGGCAGCAGGCCGCTGGCGGAAATCAGGGCAAAACACAGCGACAGGGCGACCTGCGCGGCCAGTGTCGTGCTGATCAGAAGCCGCATGCCCAGCCGCACCACCAGCGTGGCGTTGATGACGCTGGCGCTGCCCGACAGAATGGCAATCAGCGCGAACCAGAACGGAAAGCTTTCGGCGCGGCCAAAGGTGGTGTCGAAGATCTGCTGGGTCGAGGACAGCGTGCCGAACAGCGCGGCAAAGCAGAAGGTCTGCGCCAGCATCGCGATGACCACGATGCGGTTGGTCAGAACCTCGCGCAGCGCCTGCACCAGTGCAGGCACGCTCAGCGGTCGGCGGGCGGCAGGCAGCAGCGTTTCAGGCTGGCGCAGGGTCAGCCACAGCAGCGGCACTGCCGCGAAGCACAGGAAGCCAAGGAAGATCGCGCGCCAGCCGAAGCCCGCGATGATGAAACTGCCGATCAGCGGTGCCACGGCGGGGACGAGGGTGAAGATCATCATGGCGAAGCTGACGATCCGCGCCATCTCGCGTCCCTTGTAGAGGTCGCGCACCAGCGCCAGCGACACGACACGCGGCCCGGCCGCACCGATGCCTTGTACCACGCGCGCCGCCAGCACGGTTTCCAGCGTCGGCGCGAAATGCGCGACGATAGCCGCCACCGCATAGATCGCTCCCCCCCCGAGGATGACACGCTTGCGCCCAAGACTGTCCGACAGCGGCCCGGCAAAGAAAGTGCCCAGCCCCATGCCCAGAACGAAGCTGGTCACGATCAGCTGCGCGCGGTTCGTGGCGTCGGGCGTCAGTTCCAGCGCGATTTGCGGCAGCGCGGGCAGCATGGCGTCGATGGAAAAGGCGATGAGCGCGAAAAGAAACGCGATCATGGCGATGAATTCGGGTTGTGACAGCCTGCGCGTCGTCATGGTCACTCGTCTCCTCTTTCCGCGATGTCGCGGATCACATCGGCCCAGAATGCGGGCTTCTGGGCGCCCGATACCACATAGGTATCGGCAATGATGAAGGTCGGCACTGCATTCACACCGCGCTCGCGCGCATGGGCGTCACGGCCCAGCACCGTGTCGCGGTCGGCGTCGCTGTCCAGCAGGCGGGCGACCATGGCGCGATCCATTCCGGCGGCTTCGGCGAGATCGGCCAAAACCGCCCGGTCGCCAATATCGCGTCCCTCGCGCCAGTAAGCACGGAACAGGGCAGAGATCACGGCGCCCTGCCGCCCTTCCAACCCGGCCCAGTGCATCAGGCGATGGGCGTCCAGCGTGTTGGGCACGCGCGTGATGGCCGCGAAATCGAAATTGACCCCGGCCTCGCGGCCCAGCTCTTCCAGCCGCAGATGCGCCTGTACCGCGCGTTCCTGCGTGCCAAAGAGGCGCAGCATGTAATCGGCACGGTCCACCCCTTCGGCGGGCAGGCCGGGGTTCAGCTGGAACGGATGCCATTCCAATGTGAACGGATGGTCGGGATTGGCCTCCAGCGCGCGGTCAAGCTGGGCCTTGCCCAGATAGCACCACGGGCAGACGGGATCGGCGAAGACATCGAGACGGATCATTGCGGGGTCCAGAGCGCGGCAAGCGCGCGGCGGTTCAGCTTGCCGTTGGGGTTGCGGGGAAGGGCGGCGACCTGCTGCCAGATACGCGGCTGCTTGTAACGGGCCAGCGACGCGGCTGCGGCGGTCTCCAGCGGCGCGGGGTCCAGCGCGGCGGGGCCGGTGTAAAAGGCGGCGATGACGCGGTTGCCGGGCGACACCTCGACCTCGGTCACCGCCAGATCCTCGACGCCCGGCAGATGCGCCAGCGCGGCCTCGATCTCCATGGGGGAAACGCGATAGCCGCCGGGGTTCATCTGGTCGTCGTCGCGACCCAGATAGGTGATGGCGCCTTCCTCGCGCATGCAGACCTGATCGCCGGTGAGGAACCAGCCGCCACGGAACCGCGCCTCGGTCGCCTCGGGCGCATCCAGATAGCCGAGCATGAGGCCCGGATCATCCGCCCCCACCGCCAGCGTGCCGGGCGTGCCACGCGGCACCGGGCCAGCGTCTCCCAGCACCGCGATGCGGCGCCCGGCCTGCGGGAAGCCCGCGCAGCCCACGGGCGCCGGACGGTCGGGGCTGCCCGAGATGAAGGTGGAACATTCCGACATGCCCAGCGCCTCGTGCAGGTCGGTGCCGGTGGCGGCCTGCCACTGGCTGCGCAGGGCGGGGATCAGGGTTTCCCCGGCGCTGAGACCATGGCGCAGGCGCGGCAGGGTGGGCAGGGTGCCGCGCAGCATCTGGCGGATCACACCGGGGGCAGCGGCGAAGATCGTGGCGTCGAAACGCTTCAGCAGCAGAGGCAGCTGCGCGGGCGTCACCCCGGCACCGGGGATCAGCGCGGTCGCGCCCACCGTCCAGGGGTCCATCAGCCCGGTGCCGAGCGTATAGGTCCAGTTGAAGGCGCCGGCATGCATCAGACGGTCGTCGGGGCCCAGCCCCTCCCATCCCTGGTGCATCAGCCCGCGGCCCAGAATAGCGCGATGCGCATGCACCACCGCCTGCGGACGCCCCGAGGTGCCAGAGGTAAAGACGATATAGGCGGGCCGGTCAGCCCGGCCCATGTGCCATTCGGCAGGCGGCAGATCGGTCATGGCGGCGAGCCGCGCAGCGGCCAGCACCGGAATATCGGGCAGGTCGGGCAGGGCGACGCCGTCCCCCGCGATCACCAGACTCGGTGACAGACGGGAAGCCATCGCGGTAATCTCGGTTCCCGTCAACTGCGCCGAGGTCGGCACCGGCACCAGACCGGCGGCAATGGCGCCAAGGAAGGCCACAGCGAAAGCCGGTTCATTGCCCAGCCGCAGCAGCACCCGGTCGCCGGGATGCAGACCCTCGGCCAGTAGGCCGGTAGCGGCCCCCCGAACGGCGGCGATCAGCCGCGCATAGCTCCAGCGCTCCGCGCCGGTGGGCCGGACGATCTGAAGCGCGGGCTTGTCGGGTGTGGCAGCACCTGCCGCAAGAACATGCGCGGCCAGATTGAACGCGGCCGGAACCGGGATCGGCGCGCCAGGATCGGTAAGGGACAACATCCGGCCTTGCTATTCCCCGTGCGAGCGCGTTGCAAGACGCCGCGCCCTGCCGTAATGCACAGTGCCATGAGCAGGAACGAACCCCCGTCGCTGATCCGTATTGCCCGCGAAAGCGGAGCGGAGACGATTGTCGAGCCGCTGGACCTCGGCACCCGCGTGCGCGAGTTGCGCAAGGCGAAGGGCTGGACGCTGGAACAGGCGGCGGAACGGGCCGGGCTGGCGCGGTCAACCCTGTCGAAGATCGAGAACGGGCAGATGTCGCCCACCTATGAGGCGCTGAAGAAGCTGGCCGGCGGGCTGGCGATTTCGGTGCCGCAACTCTTTACCCCGCCCGCGCGGGCGCAGGTGAACGGACGTCTTGCAGTGACCAAGGCGGGCGAGGGGCAGGCCCATGCCACCACGACCTATGAACACGAACTTCTGGCGGGGCCGCTGAAGGGAAAGCAGATGCTTCCCTATCGCGCCACCATCCGCGCCCGCACACCAGAGGAGTTCGACGGCTGGGTGCGCCACGACGGCGAGGAGTTCCTGTATGTCCTCACCGGGATCGTGCGGCTTTATTCCGAATTCTATGAACCCGTGGATCTGCGCCGGGGCGACAGCGCTTATTATGACGCGACCATGGGACATAACGTGATCTCGCTCAGTGACGAGGATGCGACCATCCTCTGGGTCACCTCGCTGCCCTGACCAGCGGGCAACCTTTTCCCGTTGCACATGGCAAAAGGCAAGACGGCATCCGCGATGCCGTCCTGTTCCATGACATTTGCAACAACGGATTTCCGGTCAGAACCAGCCTGCGACCCGGTTCGCCCCGCCCGAAATATCGCGGCCCACGCCATCCACGGTATTGCAGCCCGCCAGAACAGCCAGCGCCAGAACCGCCGTCAGTTTCCAGATATTCATAACACTCTGCCTCGGTTTCTTCGTTCTTGTTTCTTACTGCGCCTGCCACCACACATCCGGCGTCACCTCGGGCCAGTCGCCATAAAGCGGCATAGGATCCGGCCGGGTGACGCGGCGGTCATGCGCGACGCGCGCGACCGGAGAATACCACAGCGGCACGACATATCTACCCGCTGTAAGCACACGATCCAGTGCGCGTGTCGCCGCGACAAATTCCTCGGGTTCGGTGGTGGAAAGCATTTCGTCGATCAGGGCATCCACAGCAGGCGACGCGATGCCCGGCCAATTGCGCGATCCCGGCACGGTGGCGGCGGCCGATCCCCAGTAAAGCCGCTGCTCCGTTCCGGGGCTGAGCGACAGCGCACGGATGAAATGCGTCATGTCGAAGTTGAACGCATTTGTCCGCTCGACATACTGCGCATTGTCCACGGTGGTGACATGCGCCCTGATGCCCAGCCGTTTCAGCGATTCGACATAGATGCTGGCGGCCCCGATCATATCGAGCTGGCCGTTGGTCAGCAGGATTTCAAAGCTGAACGCCGTGCCCGCCGCGTTGCGCAGCGTGCCGTCCTGCACGGTCCAGCCCGCATCGGCCAGCAGTCTGGTTGCCGCGCGCAGGTTCTTGCGGTTGGCGCCGCTGCCATCCCCCCTGGGCAGGCTGTAGCCTTCCAGAGTGCCGGGCAGCAGATCGCCTGCGAAAGGCTCCAGCAGGGCGCGTTCGCGCCCTTCGGCGGGCGTGTCGGGCAGCATGCCCAGCGGCGAGTTCGAGAAATACGAGGCGATGCGCGGCAGAGCGCCGTCATTCAGCACCGTATTGGCCTGTTCAAAATCGAAAGCGAGGATCAGCGCCTCACGCACGCGCCAATCGGCAAAGAGCGGACGGCGGGTGTTGAAGGCAAAACCCTCGATCCCCGAGGGGCGGCCATGCGGGATTTCGTCCTTCACCACGTCGCCGCGTGTCACTGCCGGAAAATCGAAGTTGCGCAGCCATTTTACCGGATTGGTTTCGCGATAAAGCGACAGCTCGCCCGCCTTGAACGCCTCGAACTGCGCCGTGTCGAGCGAGAAGTATTCGACCCGGATTTCATCAAAGTTCTGCCGTCCGCGATTGACCGGCAGATCCTTGCCCCACCAGTCGGGGTTCCGGCGGAGCGAGAGATAGCGCCCCGGCTCCAGACCCGCGACGACATAGGGGCCCGACCCAATGGGCGGCTCCAGCGTGGAGGCGGTGAAATCCTTGCCCTCCCATTGCGCCTTCTTCAGCACCGGGCGCAGACCCAGCAGCAGCGGCAATTCGCGGTTGGGGCTGGAAAAGGTGAAGCGGAGACTGCGCGGGCCGGTGATTTCGGATTTGGCGATTGCGGCCCAGGCATTCGCGTATTTCGGATGGCCCTCGGTTCCCAGGGTCGCAAAAGACCACAGCACATCCTCGGGCGTGACGGGGCTGCCATCCGAAAAGCGCGCGCCCTCGCGCAGGGTGAATTCCACATAGCTGCGCGACGAATCGGTGGTCACGGATTCGGCCAGCAAGCCATAAAGGGTGAAGGGTTCATCAAAGCTGCGCGCTAGCAGGGTTTCGGTGCTGTAGAGCGCGATGTAGCGCGGTGCCACCCCCTTGAGGATGAAGGGGTTGAGACTGTCGAAGCCGCCATTTTCCCCCAGCACGATGCGGCCGCCCTTCGGCGCTTCGGGGTTGACATAGGGGAGGGACACAAAATCCGGTGGGAGGGCAGGTTCTCCATACATAGCTATGCCATGTGCGGGTGAGTCGCCCCAGACCGGAGCCGCACCGAGAATCGCCGTCGCAGCCAGGGCGATCACGCGAAATTTCCCGAAAAAAACCTGTATCATTCCGGCGACAATCCTTCGCAGCCCTGTTTTTCTTGGGCCGGACACTATTCCGGCAATCGTGGATTTTCAAACTTTTAACTTGGACTGCACGGCGCCACGCGGTATAAAGGGGGCACTGCTCGATAGGTTTCTTGCCTGTATGAAACCTGCCTCAAAGACTTAACGCCGGCTTCGCGCCGGCGTTTTTTTTGGCTTTCACGTTCCCGGGACTGTGCTGCAATGCGGCACGAAAAGGCTGGCGATGCCGCGTCAAACGCCTATGTTGACGGCGTATCCAGTACAGGAGAAGCGACATGACGCTGAAGGGAAAACGGGCGGTCGTCACCGGATCGAATTCGGGGATCGGCCTTGGCACCGCCATCGAACTGGCAAAAGCCGGAGCCGATGTGGTGATCAACAGCTTCACCGACCGCGACGAGGATCACGCGCTGGCCGCGAAACTGGCGGCGGAACATGGTGTGAATGTGCACTATATCGCCGCCGACATGTCGAAGGCCGAGGATTGCCGTGGCCTGATCGAAAAGGCGGGCGGCTGCGATATTCTCGTGAATAATGCCGGTATCCAGTTCGTGTCGCCGGTCGAGGATTTTCCGGTCGAGAAATGGAATGCGATCATCGCGATCAACCTGACTTCGGCCTTCCATACCACGGCGGCCGCGCTGCCGGGCATGCGCAAGGCGGGCTGGGGACGGATCGTCAACATCGCCTCGGCGCATGGCCTGACCGCCTCGCCGTTCAAGTCGGCCTATGTCGCGGCCAAGCATGGCGTTGTCGGCCTGACCAAGACGGTGGCGCTGGAAACCGCGGGCAAGGGCATCACCTGCAATGCGATCTGCCCTGGCTATGTGCTGACCCCGCTGGTCGAGGCGCAGATCCCCGACCAGATGAAGGTGCACAACATGGATCGCGAGACGGTGATCCGCGAAGTCATGCTGGACCGTCAGCCCTCGCGCCAGTTCGCCACGGTTGAGGAAATCGGCGGCACCGTGGTCTTCCTCTCCAGCGCAGCCGCAGCCCAGATCACCGGCACGACGATCAGCGTCGATGGCGGCTGGACCGCGATGTGATGCAGTCTGCCCCGATGAACGGCAGGGGCGCGGCCCGGTGACGCTGCGCCTCAATCTGGCCTTGCAGGGCGGGGGCGCGCATGGCGCCTTCACCTGGGGCGTGCTCGACCGGCTGCTGGAAGAGCCGGATATCGAAATCGCGGGGATCACCGGCACATCGGCGGGGGCGCTGAATGCAGCCGCGCTGAAGATGGGGCTGTTGCAGGGCGGGCCGCAGGCCGCGCGCGAAAGCCTTGACCGGCTGTGGACCGATGTCGGCCAGCTGGGCAACCTGCGGGTGGCGCGCTGGGTCACGGCGGCCTTTCCCATGGCGACAGCCATGGCCGAGGTCGCTGCGGCGGCGGTGCCCGTCTCCCCCGCCGGGATCGCGGCGCAAATCTTCAGCCCCTATTCCTGGGGGCCGTTCTGGCAGAATCCGCTGCACGAGGTGGTGGCGCGTTTCGATTTCACCCATGTCTGTTCCACGGCGGGGCCTGACCTGTTCGTCAGCGCCACCAATGTCCGCAGCGGCAAGATCCGGGTGTTCTCTGGCGCCGAGATTTCGCCGGCCACGCTGCTTGCCTCTGCCTGCCTGCCCACAGCCTTTCAGGCGATCGAGCTGGAAGATCCTGCGACCGGCAAGATGGAAGTGTTCTGGGATGGCGGTTTCACCGGCAATCCGGCGCTGTTCCCGCTGTATCTGCCGCATCTGCCCGACGATATCCTCGTCATCGCCATCAACCCGCTGCGGCGCGACGCGATCCCGATGACGCCGGTCGAGATTCAGGACCGGATCAACGAAATCAGTTTCAATGCCGCACTGCTGGGCGAATTGCGTTCGGTCGCTTTTGTCAAACGGCTAATTGCCGAGGGGCGGATGCCCGAAGGCGCGATGAAGGACATCAACCTGCATCTGGTGTCGGATGAAAAGCTGATGAATGAACTCGACGCGGGCAGCAAGCTCAGCCCCGATCCGGCGTTTCTGGCCCGGCTGAAGGCGGCGGGGCGCAAGGCCTGCGCGGGCTTCCTGCACCGGCACAAGGCCAGCATCGGCCGCGAAAGCTCAATCGACCTGCGCGGCCTGTTCGGCTAGGGCGCGCATATCTTTCGCGGTCGGCGCCACCAGCCCGGCTGAGACGATCAGCTTCACCGCTTCGTCGGCCTTCATGTCCAGAAGGATCACATCTTCCTCGGGCAGATACAGCAGGATGCCCGAGGTAAAGGGGGTCAGCGCCACGAAAACCGCGATCATCTGCCGGTCGGTCGGCAGTTTCGCGGCGATCTCGCCCTTGGCCGTGGTGGCGACAAATCCCACGGCCCAGCAGCCGGGGCGGGGAAATTCCACCAGACAGGTGCGATCAAAGCTGCGCTCGGATTTGGCGAAGAAGGTTTCCGTGACTTGCTTGAACCCGCCATAGACTGACCGGACGACCGGCATCCGGTCGACCAGCGCCTCGGTCCGGGCGATCAGCGTGCGGCCGATTAGGCCCTTGGCTACCCATCCGGCAAGGATGGTGAACAGCAGAAACACCACCACGCCGACGCCGCGCACCGGATAGGCCATGCCGGGGCCGAAGTAATACCCCATCAGCGCCTCGGGGCGCCAGTTGTGCGGGATCAGCGGGATGATCCAGCTGTCGATCCAGCCGATCACCGCATAGACCAGATAGACCGTCAGCCCGATGGGCAGAACCACGACCAGCCCGGTCAGGAAGCTGGCCCGAAGTCCGGCAAACAGGCTGCGGCGGCGGTGGTGTTCGGTGGGCTGATCGGGGGTCATCGGGCACTCCTGCCGCGCGAGCATGGTGCTGCGCGCGGCGGTTTCAACCGTTTGCCGCTGCGTTACGCCCGCAGGCGGACGATTTCGCCCGCGATCTGCGCAGCAAGCCGGGCATTGTTCAGAACAAGGGCGATATTGGCATCCAGCGAGCGGCCGTCGGTCAGCGTGAAGATGCGGTCCAGCAGGAAGGGCGTGACCTCCTTGGCGGCGATGCCCTGCACCTCTGCCTCAGCCAGCGCGGTTTCGATGGCGGGGCCGATCTCGTCCAGCGGGATTTCCGCCTCGGTCGGGATCGGGTTGGCCACCAGTTGCCCGCCGGACAGGCCCAGTTGACCGCGCATCACCTGTGCCGCCGCGATCTGGGCCGCGCTGTCCATCCGCAGGGGCGCGCGCAGGCCGGAATCGCGAGACCAGAAGGCGGGGAAGGCATCCTGACCATAGGCGATGACCGGTACGCCCTGGGTTTCCAGAACCTCCAGCGTTTTCGGCAGGTCGAGGATGGCCTTGGCTCCGGCTGCCACCACAGTCACCGCAGTCAGTGCGAATTCCGGCAGATCGGCGGAAATGTCGAAGCTGGTATCGGCGCCGCGATGCACGCCGCCGATACCGCCGGTGGCAAAGACCTCGATCCCCGCCAGCGCGGCACAGATCATGGTGGCAGCCACCGTGGTTGCCCCCATGCGCCCCATGGCCAGACAGGCCGCCAGATCGGCGCGGCTGAGTTTCATGACACCCTGAGCTTGCCCCAGCGCATCCAGCGCCGCATCAGACAGCCCGATGTGGATGCGCCCGTCCATCACCGCAATGGTGGCGGGCACGGCGCCATGCGCACGCACTTCGGCCTCCACCGCGCGGGCGGCTTCCACATTCTGTGGGAACGGCATGCCATGGGTGATGATGGTGGATTCCAGTGCCACCACGGGGCGGCCCTCGTCCAGCGCGGCCCGGACCTCGGGGGTGAATGTCAGCGGCAGGGTCACGATCCGATTTCTCCTGATACGTAGATGGCGGCGGCGCGCAGGGCGGCGGCCAGCGCCTGTTCGCGGCTGGCGCCGCGCTGTTCGGCCACGATATGCGCGGCCATGAAGGTGTCGCCCGCGCCGGTGATCCGCGTCACCAGCACCTCGGGCGGGCGATCCGAGATGACGCCAGCGCCCTGCGTGCCTTCAGCACATGGCCGCCCGCCATCGGTGACCAGCACCCGATGCGCGCCGCGGGCCAGCAGGCCTTCGGCCGCCGCGGGGGCAGTGGCGAATTCGGCGGCGCAAAGCAGCCCGGCTTCCTCCAGATTGACATAAAGCGTCGCGCGCGGATGCGCCATCAGCGGGCGCAGGCGTTCGGCCTTGCCGGGGCTGGCGGGGGCGACCCGCAGGTCCGACAGGGCGAAGAGCGGCGAAGCGGCGATTTCGGACAACAGCGCCTCGGTCAGGTTGCCGTCCAGCGCGATCGGCCCGGCCCAGGGCGCGGGTGCACTGCCCAGGCGTCCATCTGAAAGCGGTCGCAGGATCTTGTCGCCCGCCGCCTCCAGCGAATGCGCATCGGCAATTGCCGCCACCAGCCCGTTCGCGCCCTCGACCGCCATGTAGCGGTCGGTCGGCAGATCCTCGGAGCGGTAGATATGATCGGTCACCATGCCCATCCGGGCACAGGCGGCCACCAGCTCCTCGCCCTCGGCATCGCGGCCGATGGCGGTGATCAGACCCGGCACCAGTCCGAAACGGCGCAGTGTCATGGCGATGTTCATGGCCACGCCGCCCGGCAGCCGGGTGATGCGGCCCGGCACGTCCGATCCCACCCGCATGACGGCGGGCGAGCGGCCGATGATGTCCCACAGGACCGAACCGATGCAAAGGATGTCAGGTGTCATGTCTGCCTTGTCGCCCAAGCCCGGCCTTTGCGCAAGTGACGCTTGCGGGAGCCTCCGGCGGGGATATTTAAGGCCAAGATGAAAGCGGAGGACGGTGTGTCTTCATCTTGGCAAAAATATCCCCGCCGGAGGCATCCGACAGGTGCCAGAGGCGCGAAAGCCGGGCAGGGGGTTGCAATCCCCCGGCACAGGCGCTAAAGGCGGCGCACTTCACAGGCGAGGCTTGGGCTTTCGGGGGAGACATCCCCGCGGGTCCGCCGGTTGGGAGAGATCCCTCAAGGCTTCGCCGAGGCGCAAACCGGAAAGGAAATGGACATGGCGCTCCCCGAGTTTTCCATGCGTCAGCTGCTTGAAGCTGGCGTTCACTACGGCCACCAGACCCAGCGCTGGAACCCGAAGATGGGTCAGTACATCTACGGCGACCGCAACGGCATCCATATCGTCGACCTGACCCAGACCGTCCCGATGCTGGACCAGGCTCTGAAAGTCGTGCGCGATACCGTGGCCAAGGGCGGCCGCATCCTCTTCGTCGGCACCAAGCGTCAGGCCCAGAAGCCGATCGCCGAAGCCGCCGAGAAATGCGCGCAATACTACATGAACCACCGCTGGCTCGGTGGCACGCTGACCAACTGGAAGACCGTTTCGCAGTCGATCCAGCGCCTGAAGCAGTTCGACGAACTGCTGGCCACCGGCGCCGAAGGTCTGACCAAGAAAGAGCGTCTGAACATGGAACGCGAGCAGGCCAAGCTTCAGGCTTCGCTGGGCGGCATCCGTGAAATGGGCGGCGTGCCGGACCTGCTGTTCATCATCGACGTGGGTAAAGAGGATCTGGCGATCCTCGAGGCACAGAAGCTGGGCATCCCGGTCGTGGCCGTGGTCGACACCAATTGCTCGCCCAAGGGCGTGGATTATGTGATCCCGGGCAACGACGACGCCGCCCGCGCGATCTCGCTCTACTGTGACCTGATGGCCCGTGCCGCGCTTGACGGCATGTCGGCTCAGCTTGGCGCCGCCGGCGTCGACCTTGGCGCGCTGGAAGAAGCGCCCGAGGAAGAGGCTGCCGCCGAAGCCTGAGCTTTGTCGCACAGACGTTACCCGGCGGGCGCATAGCCCGTCGGGATCATCCGTTTCTGGGAGAATACACATGACGATCACCGCAGCGATGGTGAAAGAGCTCCGCGAGTCGACCGGCGCGGGCATGATGGACGCCAAGAAGGCGCTGACCGAGACCAATGGCGACATGGAAGCCGCCGTGGACTGGCTGCGCACCAAGGGTCTGGCGAAAGCCGCCAAGAAGGCCGACCGCGTGGCGGCCGAGGGCCTGATCGGCGTCGCCGTCAGCAATGGCCGCGGCGTGGCTGTCGAGATCAACTCGGAAACCGACTTCGTGGCCAAGAACGAGGACTTCCAGAACCTCGTGCGCGAAGTGACCAAGGTTGCCCTGCAAACCGGCGAGTCGATCGAAGTGGTGAAAGCCGCTGATCTGAACGGCGAGACCGTGGAACAGGTGCTGACCAATGCCATCGCCCGTATCGGCGAGAACATGACCCTGCGTCGTCTGCACGTTCTGGAAGGCGATACCGTCGTCTCCTACGTCCATAATGCCGCGACCGAAGGCATGGGCAAGATCGGCGTGCTGGTTGCGCTGAAAGGTGATGCCGCCAAGGCGCAGGCCATCGGCAAGCAATTCGCCATGCACATCGCCGCCACCGCGCCGCTGTCGCTGTCGGAAGCCACGCTGGACCCGACCGTTCTGGAGCGTGAACTGGCTGTGCAGACCGCCAAGGCGCTGGAAGAAAACGCCACTTCGGCCAAGCCGAAGCCGGAGCAGGTGATCCACAACAACATCATTCCCGGCCGGATGAAGAAGTTCCTCGCCGAGAACACGCTGCTGGGTCAGGCCTTCGTGATCAACCCCGACCTGACCGTGGAAGCTGCGGCGAAAGAGGCTGGCGTTGAAATCACCGGCTATGCCCGCGTCGCCGTCGGCGAAGGCATCGAGAAGAAGGAAGAGGATTTCGCCGCCGAAGTTGCCAAGGCGCTTCAGGGCTGATCCGGTTTCCAGACCGACAGAAACGGCGCCTTCGGGCGCCGTTTTCTTTTGCGGTGACAGCGGCGCGCCGGGGACGATACTGCATGTGTGCGATTCACTGGCCGGAGCTTCCCGTTGCGCTTTTCCATCCTCCTGTTTGCTGCCGCTTTCTGTGCCAGTTCTGCCTTTGCGGATACAGTCACGATGAAGCGTGATTACAGCCTCCGTGCCGCTGACTGGAAGGCACGCGACGAGGCCTGTGTCTCGGCCTTCCAGAAAGCGATCTTTCCGCAATATGAAGGGCTGCGCCGGGTCCGGTTGACCAGGATGGTCACCTTCCTTGAAACATCGACCGTGGTGGTCGGCACCTGGCCGGCTGTGCAGTTTCACAGCCGCTACGGCGATACGGCGGGCGTTCTGACCTGCGTGCTGGATCGGCGCGGGCGCAAGGCGACGGATGTCGGCGTGGTTTTTTCCGGCGCGGGGCTTGCAGGGTGCCTCAGGCATCCGCTGGCCGCTATGACCGAAGCGTCCAAACGCCTGAACCAGTCTTTCAGCACCAGCCTTCTTCCGTAAGCGCCTATTCCGCTGCGCGCAGAACCGGCGACAGGCGGTGATGCAGGATTTCGTTCAGCAGGGTGCCCTTGGCGACGGCCTGGGCGGTGGTCTCCACATTGAGCGCCTGCCGGGCCAGCCGCAGGTGCTTTTCCACCATGGCGACGGAAACCCCCATGCGCTGCGCGACCTCCTGCGTGGTCTTGCCCTCGGCCACCCATTCCAGCGCCTCGCGCTGGCGCTGCGAAAGCGTGCGGCGCTGCGGAGTGAAGGGCAGGTGACAGATGCGCAGGTGCATCGCATGGGCAACGGCCTGCAAGGCAGCACCTTCGCCTGCGACAACCGCATCCACATCGTCATGGTTCAGTCCGGGGTCAGCGGCCAGACCCAGCGCGCCCTTCTGGCGCGGGCTGGCCTCAGGGAAGCTGATGGTGATGCCTGCGGTCAGGCCAAGCGCCGCATTCTGCGCCACCGATTGCGCCTCGTCCGGCGCAAGCTGGCCTGCGGCGTGACGTTCGGCCACCCAGCGCCAGGTGCAAAGCCCGTCATGCTCCAGCGCCCAGCGATAGAGCGGCGTGCGGGCATAGAAGCCGCCCCCGAAATACATCTGGCCATATCCGGGGTCGAAGGTGCTGAGAAACAGCATATCCTCTGGCCGCCCCATTGAGGCCCCGTGCCGGAACCGGCTGAAGCCGTAGTTCACGCGGGCAAAACCGAGATCGGCGAAGAATCCGGTCGCCATGGACCAGACTTCGGCCGTCTGTTTGGCCGTCGCGATTCCGTTCAGCAGGTCAAGAATCCGCGTCACCAGCATGCCTTTCGCAAGGTCCGAGTCATCTGCTTCAAGGCTGCCTGTTCCACTGCGGCCTGTCGACCTTCCCACGGGCATATGCGCGCGAAATACTGACCGTTCAATCAAAAGTTTATGACTGGCGCGGGCAAGCGGGGCATGTCGCGGATGGGCTGGCAGCGGCAGGCGGACTGCGATAGCACGGGCCAAACGGTGCAGAGGCAGGCAATGGAACAGCAGGATCGGTATGATGTGATCATCATTGGCGGCGCGGTCATGGGCGCTTCGGCAGCGTTCTGGCTGACCAGGATGCAGCCCGGCCTGCGTGTTCTGGTGGCGGAGCGTGACACCAGCTTCGCGCAAGCCTCCACCGCGCTTTCCGTCGCCTCGATCCGCCAGCAATTCACCACGGCGGTGAACGTGGAAATCTCGCGCTTTGGCGTGGGCTTCATCCGTGATTTCCGCGAAAGCCTTGGGGTTGAGGCGGGCGTTGGCTCGCTGGGTCTGAGGGAAAACGGCTATCTTTTCCTCAGCCACAGCGACGAGGGGCGGGTGATCCTTGAGGAAGTGGCCGCGATGCAGCGCGCCCATGGCGCCGCGACCGAGGTGCTGGCCCCCGAGGCGGTGCAGGCGCTGTTCCCCTGGATGCAGGTGGAAGACATCACCGCAGGCTCTTTCGGCAGCCGCGATGAAGGCTGGTTTGACAATATGGGCCTGCTCGCGGGCTTCCGCGCGGCGGCCAGGGCGCAGGGGGCGGAGTTCGTGACCGACCGCGCCACCGGGCTGACGGTGGAAGGCGGGCGGGTAACGGCGGTGACGCTGGAAAAGCGCGGCACCATCGCCTGCGCCGCCGCGATCAATGCCGCCGGCACCCGCGCGGCCGAGATCTGCCGCTGGGCAGGCCTCGATCTGGCGGTGGAGCCGCGCAAGCGCACCGTCTTCGTGATCGACGCGCCGAACGCCCGCCACCCCGAGGCGCCCCTGCTGGTGGATGCGGGCTACTATCTGCGCCCCGAGCATGAACACTGGATCACCGCCACCGTGCCGCAGGACGATGGGCCTTGCGACCCGAATGATTTCGACCCCGACCTGCATCTGTTCGAGGATGTCATCTGGGAGCAGCTTTACAATCGCGCGCAGGGGTTCGACGCGGTGAAGGTGGTGCGCCACTGGGTCGGGCATTACGCCTATAACACGCTGGATCAGAACGCGATTCTCGGGCCGCACCCGGAACTGCCGAACCTGTTTCTGATGAACGGTTTTTCCGGCCACGGGCTGCAACAATCGCCCGCCGTCGGGCGCGGCATCGCCGAACATCTGCTGACCGGCGGCTGGCAGAGCATCGACCTCAGCGACCTGTCGGTCGCGCGGATGCTGGAAAACCGCCCGTTCCGCGAACGCGCGGTGGTCTGATCAGCGCGCCGCCTTCGCCGTTTCCACCCGTGCCGCCGCGCGGGTTTCTGCGGTGAGGGCGGGTGCGAGTGCCACCATCGCATCATACTGCGTCAGGAAAACCCGGCCGCTGAGTTCGTGCAGGAAATGGCTGCGCGACAGGCGGTCCATCACCGGGCCTTTCACCTCGGACAGGTGCAGCGTCACGCCGCCGTCGCGCAGGCGGGCATTCAGCGCCTCCAGCGTTTCCAGCGCCGAACTGTCGATCACATTCACCGCATTGCAGATCAGCACGATATGGCGCAGGCCGGGGTTATCGGCGATTTCGGCCAGCAGGCGATCTTCCAGAAAGCGCGCATTCGGGAAATAAAGGCTTTCGTCGATACGGATCGACAGCACATCGGTCGCCGTCACCACATTATGCCGGTCGATATTGCGGAAATGTTCGGTTCCCGGCACCTGACCCACCACCGCGACATGCGGGCGCGATGACCGCCACAGATGCAGCCCGAGTGACAGCGCCACCCCGGCACTGATGCCGGTTTCCACCCCCAGAACCAGCGTCACCAGAATGGTGGCCAGCATGGCGGCAAAATCGGCACGGCTGTAGCGCAGGGTCCGGGGCAGGGCGCCCAGATCAACAAGGCTCAGTACCGCCACGATGATGGTGGCCGACAGCGTGGCTTTCGGCAGATCGGCCAGCAGCGGCGTGAGGAACAGTGTGGCGGCGGCCATGCCCACGGCGGTGAAGGCGCCCGCCGCCGGGGTTTCGGCGCCTGCGTCGAAGTTCACAACAGATCGCGCGAAACCGCCCGTCACCGGAAAGCCGCCCGAGACGGCGGCGCCGACATTCGCGGCGCCCAGCGCGATCAGCTCCTGATCGGGGTCGATACGCTGACGGCGTTTGGCGGCCAGCGTCTGCGCGACCGAGATCGTCTCCACATAGCCGACCAGCGCAATCAGCAGCGCGGGCACCGCGATCTGTGACCACAGAACCGGGTCGAACGGGGGCAGGGTGGGCGCGGGCAGGCCACGCGGGATATCGCCCACCACCGGCAGCGTCAGGGCGAACAGCTTGACCGCGAGGATGGTCAGCGCCACGGCCAGAATGGGCGCCGCGCGCGACAGCGCGCCCGCCAGCCTTGCGCTGAGGTTGAACCGCGCGATCAGCAAGGGTTTCAGCCGCGTGCGGCTCCAGAACAGGAAAGCGATGACCGCGCCGCCGATCATGAGGGCAGAAGGTTTGGTGTCACCCAGTTTTGCCCAGAGCGAGGACAGCAGATGCGGCAGCGTCTCGCCCCGTGCTGAAACGCCAAGGATCTGCGGAAGTTGCCCGGCGGCGATCAGGATGCCTGAGGCGGTGATGAAGCCGGAAATCACCGGATGGCTGATGAAATTGGCCAGAAACCCCAGCCGCAGCACGCCCATCGCCAGCAGCATCAAGCCTGACAGCATCGCCAGAGCCACCGCCGCGCCAAGGTATTCCGGCGTGCCTTGTGCCGCCAGCGGCGCCACCGCCGCCGCCGTCATCAGGCTCGCAACAGCCACCGGGCCAACCGCCAGCGTCCGCGAGGTGCCAAACAGCGCGTAAAGCACCAGTGGCGCGATCGAGGCGTAAAGCCCGACCTCGGGCGGCAGGCCCGCCAGCAGCGCATAGGCCAGCGATTGCGGGATCAGCATGATCGTCACGATCACCGCCGCCAGCAGGTCATTGCCCAGCGTCTCGGCGGTGTAGCGCGATCCCCAATCCAGGATCGGCAGATAGCGGCGTGGATTCAGGCGCATCGCAGACTCCGTCATGCCGGAACGGCAGATCAGGCCGGAATAGCCCCGGAAAAATCACATTGCAAGTATTGAATATGTATTAGGCTTGCCGGGCGGCCTCAGCCGCGGCACGGATGGCCCGGATATTCTCGCCATAGGGCGCCGGATTAGCAACCGAGCCACCCTTGAACACGCCCGAACCCGCGACCAGAACATCAGCCCCGGCTGCCGCCACCAAAGGCGCGGTTTCCGGTGTCACACCGCCGTCGATTTCAATGTGAATCGGCCGGTCGCCGATCATGGCGCGCAGGGCGCGCACCTTGTCGACCTGGCTGTGAATGAACTTCTGGCCGCCGAAGCCGGGGTTCACTGTCATCACGCAGATCAGGTCCACCATGTCGAGCAGATACGGCAGGCTGTCCAGCCCGCTCGCCGGGTTCAGCGCGAGACCGGCCTTGATGCCATGCCCGCGGATCGCCTGAAGCGTGCGGTGGATATGCGGCCCGGCCTCAAGATGCGCGGTCAGCACATCGGCACCGGCCTGGGCGAAAGCATCGATGTAAGGATCGACCGGCGCGATCATCAGATGCACGTCCATCACGCCCTGGATGTGCTTGCGGATCGCCGCGCAAGTGGCTGGCCCGAATGTCAGATTCGGAACGAAGTGGCCGTCCATCACATCGACATGCACCCAGTCGCAGCCTTGCGCCTCGATGGCTTCGCATTCGGCACCGAAATTGGCGAAATCGGCGGAAAGGATCGACGGGGCGATCTTGATGGCGCGGGAGAAGGTCATGGGCGCGGTCCTTGTGGCTGCTGATCGTTCTTTGGCCTTCGCCGGGCCGGAATGCAAGCGTTACAGGATTTTCAGGCTTCGCATGATAGTTTATATTACATAATCATCATTATCGGATTCAAATAACCTGACCCGCCGCCCAGCCCGACGACCACGCCCATTGAAAATTGTAGCCGCCCAGCCAGCCGGTCACATCCACAACCTCGCCGATGAAATAGAGCCCCGGTACAGCCTTCGCCTCCATCGTGCGGGCATCCAGCATATCGGTGCTGACCCCGCCCAGCGTCACCTCGGCGGTGCGATAGCCTTCACTGCCCACCGGCGTGATGCGATGCGCATGGACCAGCGCTGCCAGATGGTCGAGCGCCGCGTTCGGCTGATCGGCCAGATTGCCAGTCAGGCCCGAAGCTTCCTCCAGATACCGCGCGAGCTTTTCCGGCACGACCCGCGCCAGCGCCGTGCGCAGCGCGATACGCCCGCCGCTTTGCCGCTGGGCGCGCAGCACCGCACCGGCATCCTGACCGCCTGCGAGGTCCAGCGTGATCGCATCACCTTCGCGCCAATAGGAACTGATCTGGAGGATCGCAGGCCCCGACAGCCCGCGATGGGTGAACAGCACCGCCTCGTCGAACCGCGTGCGGCCATGGCTGGCGCTGCCGGTCACCGCCGTGCCGGACAGCAGCTTCGTCCGCTCCAGCTCCTGCGCGGCGAGCGTCAGCGGCACGAGCGCCGGGCGTGTCTCTTCCAGCCCAAGACCGAAGCTCTCGGCGATGCGATAGCCATAGCCGGTCGCGCCCATCTTCGGGATCGACTTGCCGCCCGTCGCCACCACCACGCTTTGCGCCATCACCGCGCCGCGCGCGGTCTCGACGCGAAAACCCGGCCCGTCCCGCGTCACCGCCCCCAGCTCTGTCCCGAGCCACAGCATGCCACCCGCCTGGGCCAGATGCCGGGTCAGCATTTGCACGATCTGAGTGGCCGAGCCATCGCAGAACAATTGCCCCAGCGTCTTTTCATGCCAGGCGATTCCCGCCGCATCCAGCCGCGCGATGAAATCCCATTGGGTATAACGTTTCAGCGCCGACAGCGCGAAACGCGGGTTCCTCGACAGAAAGCGTTCGGCCCGGATATCGAGATTGGTAAAGTTGCAGCGCCCGCCGCCCGAGATGCGAATCTTCTCGCCCGCCGCCTTCGCATGATCGACCACCAGCACGCGACGGCCTCGCCGCGCCGCTTCGATCCCGGCAAAAAGCCCGGCCGCCCCGGCCCCAAGAATGATTGAATCCACTTCGGTCATGCGGGCGGCTTAGCACAGGTCGGAAAGCCTGCAAAAGCCTCTTGCACCCTCCGCGAAGCTTGGCTAAACACCGCCGCACGGTTGGGGTGTCGCCAAGTGGTAAGGCAGCGGTTTTTGGTACCGCCATACCTAGGTTCGAATCCTAGCACCCCAGCCATCCTCCACAGTATGACCTGCCCAGTGCACCAAAGACTTAACTTTGGCCCGCAAGTCCTTCATATTTCACAAAACTTTCGAAATTCCTTTCAGACCCTCTTGTCAGGGGGCGCGGCTTTGACTAAACACCGCCGCACGGTTGGGGTGTCGCCAAGTGGTAAGGCAGCGGTTTTTGGTACCGCCATACCTAGGTTCGAATCCTAGCACCCCAGCCAATCTTACAGACATGAGTGGTCGACCGAAGATCAGCCGCCTGATGGGGGCCTTCGAAGCCATTGCGATTGCCCTCAGCCCTTTCGGGCCAAGGCTTCGGTCAGCAGGGTGTGGACGGCATCGCCCGGTACGTCTTCGGCCACGAAGGCGCCGCCGATACCGCGGGCGAGGATGAAGCGCAGGCGGCCATCAATGACCTTTTTGTCCTGCCCCATCAGCGCCAGAAGCGCAGTGGCGTCCGGCAGATCGCCTGGAATATCCGCCATATCGACCTTCATCCCCATGGAGCGCAGATGGGCGCGAACGCGGCTGGGAGCCTCTTGCGAGCAAAGGCCAAGGCGCTGACTGAGCTCGAAAGCCAGCGCGCAGCCGATGGCGACACCTTCGCCGTGCAGCAGACGGTCGCTGTAGCCGGTGGCCTTTTCCAGCGCATGACAGAAGGTGTGACCGAGGTTCAGCAGGGCGCGGTCGCCCTCCTCCGTCTCGTCGCGCTCCACGATCCGGGCCTTCATCTCGACGGAACGGCGGACGGCATATTGCCGGGCGTCGGCATCACCGGCGGCCAGAGCGGGGCCGTTGGTTTCCAGCCAGTCGAAGAAAGCGGAATCGCCCAGAAGGCCGTATTTCACCACCTCGCCATAGCCCGACAGGAAATCGCGCGCGGGCAGGCTTTGCAGCACGTCAATATCCGCCAGAACCAGACTGGGCTGGTGGAAGGCCCCGACAAGGTTCTTGCCCTGTGCTGTATTGATGCCGGTCTTGCCGCCGACCGAACTGTCGACCTGGGCCAGAAGCGAGGTCGGGATCTGCACGAAGCGCACGCCCCGTCGCAGCACGGCGGAGGCGAAGCCGACCAGATCGCCGATCACCCCGCCGCCCAGTGCAATCACGATGTCCCGGCGTTCAACTTTCTGTTCCAGCAGCCATTCGACAGTGCGGGAAAACTCGGGCCAGCCCTTCGTCGCCTCACCGGGCGGAAGGATCAGCGCCTCGGAGACGATGCCCTCCGCCGCCAGCGCGGCTTGCAGTGGCGCCAGATGCACGGCGGCGACATGGGCATCGCTGACGATAGCCACGCGCTTGCGCCGCAGCAGCGGTGCGATTTCCTGCCCGGCGGCGCCGATCAGCCCGGTGCCGATACGCACATCATAGGCCCGCGCCCCCAGCGCGACATGAACGGTTTCGATGCCAGTCATGCGTCAGTCCTTTCCAGCACATCGGGTCGCGTCGCAAGGGCGGCAACCACGCGCTGTGCCATATCGTCGATTGAAAGTTCGGGCGCCGCATCCACCACCAGATCCGCCATCGCATAGAGCGGCACCCGCGCCTCATAGAGGTTGCGCAGCGTCTCGCGCGGGTTGGCGGTGCGCAGCAGCGGCCGGGTCGTCTTGTGCCGCACGCGTTGCCAGAGCAGATCCAGATCGGCCCGAAGCCAGACCGAAACCCCTGCCCCGCCGATCAGTGCGCGATTCTGTTCGGCCAGAAAGGCACCACCGCCGGTCGACAGGATACAGGGCGTTCCACGCAGCAGGCGGCCCAGTACCTCGGTCTCGCGGGCGCGGAAGAACGGCTCGCCGTCGCGTTCAAAGATTTCGGCGATGCTGCGCTGCGCGGCCTGCACGATTTCTTCGTCGGAATCACGGAACGGAACCCCCAGAAGCCGCGCCACGGCGGTACCCACCGCCGTCTTGCCCGCACCCATCATCCCGACAAGCGCCACGGTCTTCTTCAGTCGGTCCATCCCCTTCGCCCTTTTTTCCTTCATTCTGCGGCCCGTCCGGCAATCGACTGCCGGTCGCAGAAAGTTTTGCCCTGAATGGCGTGAACTTGCGCAAAATGCCATATATAATCGTCGGCAAACCCCCGCCGGTCGCGGTGACGGGGAATAAACATCACGTCAGAGGGCCGGGCATATGGGGCGCATCATCAAACTTCTTCTGCTGCTGGCCATGCTGGGCTTCGTGGGGCTTGCGGGCTATGCCTATTTCGGCCTGCCCGACCCTGAGCCGCGCGAAATTTCGGTGCCGGTGACACTTGATGCGAATTGAGACGCGGCGACTCGCGGCGATTCTCTGCCTGACCCTGGGCGGAGCGATGCCGGCGCGGGCCGACAATCCGATGTCGGCCATCGACTGGCTGTCGAAATCCGTTGCAGCGCCCGGATCGCATCGCGCCACACCACCGCAGGGTGGCAAGATCCCCAGTTCGGTGCCACTGCCCGAACGGCCCGCCAATGAACCGGCGGTCACCAAGGATGCGCGTCCGGCAGAGGTGACGGTGACGGTGCTGGGCGCCCCCACCCCCGACAGTGTGGGGCTGTTGCCTGCCGAACGCACCGGCCTGCCGCGTGATCTGTGGGGGCTGACCCGTGCGAGCGACCTTGCCCGCACCATCACCGAAGCGGAAGAGCCGGTTCTGCCCACCCTCCAGGGGTTGTTCAGCACGCTTCTGCTGGCCGAGGCCAATCCGCCGGTCGACAGCGGGCCGGAGGGACGGCTTTTGCTGGCGCGGATCGACAAGCTGCTGGCGATGGGGGCACTGGATCAGGCCTCGGGGCTGATCCAGCTGGTGCGCGCGCGCACGCCTGAGCTGTTCCGCCGCCGATTCGACATTGCGCTGCTCACCGGGCAGGAAGACAGTGCCTGCATCGAGATGCAATCCTCACCGCATCTGGCGCCGACACTGACGGCGCGGGTGTTCTGCCTGGCACGGGCGGGCGACTGGAACGCCGCCGCCCTGACGCTGAACACTGCCCGCGCGCTTGGCCAGGTGGAGCCGGAAGACGAGGTTTTGCTGGTGCGGTTTCTCGATGCCGAACTGGCTGACAGCATCCCCTCGCTGCCTCCGCCTCCCCAGCCGACACCGCTGGTCTGGCGCATCTACGAGGCGATCGGCGAGCCCCTGCCAACGCTCGGTCTGCCCATCGCCTTTGCCCATGCCGAATTGCGGCCGCAGGCGGGCTGGAAGGCGCAGGTTGAAGCGGCAGAACGGCTGTCACGCGTGGGGGCCATCACCCCAAATCTTCTGCTGGGCATGTATACCGCGCGGGCGCCTGCCGCCTCTGGCGGGGTATGGGACCGGGTCGATCTGTTCCAGCGCTTCGATGCCGCGCTGTCCGGTGGCGACCGCACGCGGATTGCGCGCATCCTGCCTGATGTCTGGCAGGCGATGGTCGGGGCGGAGCTGGAATCGACCTTTGCCGCCCTTTATGGCGACCGGCTGATGCAGGTGGGCCTGACCGGCGATGCCGCTACGCTGGCCTTCCACATCGCGCTGCTGTCGCCCGCCTATGAACGGGCCGCGAAGGACCGTGCCGGAGCGGTACCGCAGCCGGATGTGCAGGAGGCGTTCCTCATCGGGCTGGCGCGCGGAAAGATCAACGGGCTGACGCCGCCTGACAGCATGTCGCGCGCCATTGCCCCGGCTTTCCTTGCGCCGGAAATCACCGCCGAGCCGCAGCGCCTGCTGGACGAGCGGCGCTTTGGCGAGGCGCTGCTGTGGGCGATTGCGCGGGTCGGCCGCGGCGTGCATGGCGATCCGCGCGGCGTGGCCGAGGGCCTGTCTCTGCTGCGGCGCATGGGACTGGAGGATGCCGCCCGCCGCACCGCGCTGGAGCTTCTGCTGCTGGAGCGGCGCGGATGACCGCACCCGCCGGTATGGAGCGCTGGATCTCGACCTTCCTCGACGCTCAGGCGGCCGAGCGTTCGGCTGCGCGCAATACGCGGCTGGCCTACGGGCGCGACCTGCTGGATTTCGCAGGCTGGCTCAGGCATCGCAAACAGGATTTCACCTCGGTCGACCGCGAGGGGGTGGAGCATTACCTGATCTCCTGCGAGGCCGGGGGCCTGTCGCCCGCCACCCGCGCACGGCGACTGTCCGCCATCCGGCAGTTGTTCCGCTTTGCGCATGAGGAGGATTGGCGGGCCGACAATCCGGCGCTGCGTCTGTCTGCGCCGGGGCGCGAAAAGAAACTGCCCCAGGTTCTGAGCCATGACGAGGTTGACCGCCTGCTGGAGGCTGCGCGCGACAAGGGCCGCTCGCTGGACGACCAGATCCGCAATCGCGCGCTGGTGGAATTGCTGTATGCCACCGGGATGCGGGTTTCGGAACTGGTCGAACTACCGGTTGCGGCGGTGCGGGGTGATCCGCAGATGATCCTCGTGCGCGGCAAGGGCGGGAAAGAGCGCATGGTGCCGCTCTCCCCCCCGGCGCGCGAGGCGGTGGCCGACTGGCTCGCCCGGCGCGACCGGGCCGAAGAGGCTGCGCGCAAGGAAGGCGCCGCCCCGTCGAAATACCTGTTTCCGGGGCGCGGCGCGGCCGGGCATCTGACACGCAACCATTTCTACATCCTGATCAAGCAGATTGCGGTTCTGGCCGGGGTCTCCCCCGGAAAGGTCACACCCCATACGTTGCGCCATGCCTTCGCGACGCATCTGCTGGCCGGGGGTGCCGATCTGCGCGTGATCCAGACCCTTCTGGGCCACGCAGATGTTGCAACGACCGAGATCTATACCCACGTTCTCGACGACCATCTGAAATCCCTTGTTCTGACCCATCACCCTCTGGCCCGAAGGACCGAAGACGAATGACCCCCGAGACTGCCGAAGCTGCCGCGCCGTTGCTGGAAACGGCCGACTGGATCATGGCGGGGGCCATCGTCTGCCTTCTGTTGCTGTCGGCCTTCTTTTCCGGCTCGGAAACCGCGCTGACCGCCGCCTCGCGCGGTAAGCTCAAAGCGCAGGCCGACAAGGGATCGACCGGCGCCGCCGCCGCCATGCGGGTGACGGAAGACAGCGAGCGCATGATCGGCGCGCTGCTGCTGGGCAACAATATCGTCAATATCCTGTCGGCCTCGCTGGCGACCGCACTGCTGACCCGGCTGGTCGGCGCGAATGGCGTGGCGCTGGCAACCTTTGTGATGACAGCGCTGGTTCTGGTCTTTGGCGAGGTGCTGCCGAAAACCCTGTCGATCACCTATCCCGAACAGGTCGCCGCCCGCGTCGCGCCGATCATCCGCGTTCTGATGGTGATTTTCTCGCCGGTCGTTTTGCTGGTGCGCATTCTGGTGCGCGGACTGCTGCGGCTGATGGGTCTGAAGCCTGACCCTGAGGGCCGGATGCTCGCGATGCGCGAGGAAATCGTGGGCGCCATTGCGCTGGGCCATTCGGAAGGCGCGGTGGAAAAGGAAGACCGTGACCGCCTGCTGGGTGCCCTGCATCTTGGGGACCGCGCAGTGGAAGAGGTGATGCGCCACCGCCGCCATATCGAGATGGTCGACGCCGATCTGCCGCCCGAGGCGATCCTGACGCAGGTTCTGTCGTCGCCGCATACCCGCCTGCCGCTTTATCGTGGTGACAGCGAGAACATCGTTGGCGTGATCCATGCGAAGGATCTGCTGCGCGAGGTCGAACGCGTGCTGCGCCAGAATTCGGGCAAATCCGACGCGCTGTCCGAACTCGACGTGATGAAAGTGGCGATGAAGCCCTATTTCGTGCCCGAGACCACGACGCTGGATGAACAGATGCGCGAGTTCCTCAAGCGGCGCACGCATTTCGCCATCGTCGTCGATGAATATGGCGCTATTCAGGGCCTGATCACGCTGGAGGACATCATCGAGGAAATCGTCGGCGACATTACCGACGAATTCGATGTGGTGCAGAAGGAAGAGGCGCTGAGCCGCGACGAAAACGGCGATTACGTCGTCGACGGCGCCATGACGATCCGAGACCTGAACCGCGCGATGGACTGGCACCTGCCCGATGACGAAGCCAACACGATTGCCGGTCTGGTGATCCACGAGGCGCAGATGATCCCCGCCGAAGGGCAGGCTTTCAGCTTCCACGGCTTCCGCTTTGAAGTCGCAGCCAAACGCGAAAACCGGCTGACTCGGCTGAAAGTTCGTCCGCTGTAAGGGGCTATATCCCCTGCGGCTGCGGATCGCGGATCAGAAGATCCCGATCCGCGCCGACAGACCGTCGGTCGTGGTGAGGTCTTCCAGCACCAGCATGTTGCCGCGGCCGAAATCGAACACCACCCCTGCCTCGGTAACCGAGGCGAATTTCTCGACCACCTGGCGCGCGTTCAGCTTGCCGGTCCAGAGATTATCGTCAAAGGCCAGCCGGTCACGCTCGGCCATGCTGAAATCCATCACCCGGTCCGCGCCATGGCCCTTGCCCAGAACGAAGGTGTCGGCCCCGGCCCCGCCATACAGCATGTCCGATCCCGCCTCCCCGGCGAGCCGGTCCTTGCCGGCACCGCCGTAAAGCTTGTCGCCCTGCTGCCCGCCGGTCAGCGTGTCATTGCCGAAATCACCATACAGCCGATCCCGGCCCTTGCCCCCGGACAGCGCGTCATTGCCGCCGCCGCCACGCAGGACGTCATTGCCGCCCTCACCCGACAGCGTGTTGCGCGCGCTGTTGCCGGTCAGGATATTGCCCTTGTCATTGCCGGTCAGCCCGGCCTCGACAACCCCGAGGAGTTCGGCCCGTGCGATGCCGCTGATCAGCGTGACATCGCCGGAGACCTTCAGCACAGATCCGTTGACCAGATCGACCTTCACGTTGCCTTCGGCCAGATCGACGCCGATCGTGATGGCCTTGCCGATCTTTACCGTCACGTCGCTGCCCATCTTGGCCGACACGGCATAGCCGCCCGCGCCCGCGGTGGTGTCGCGGTCCCCCTTGACGACAGAGATTTTCAGACCCGACCGGCCCTCGCCCATTGAATAGAATCCGTCGCCATCCCGGTCGGAATAAGCGACCCCGGTGACCCAGGCCCGGCTTGCAACCTTGCCGAAATCGGTCACCGCGACCGAGACCAGCACACCGGAGACAGTGCCGCGCTCCTGCGCGTAACCGATCTCGCGGAATTCATCGCGCAGGATGTTCAGGCGGTGACCCGGGCTGTTCATCCAGTCCGCATGATGCGCCACGACGCTTTTTTCGAAGGTGGTGCCGTTGTAATCCCGCAGCGTCAGGTTTTCCCCGACCCAGTTGGCACCGCTGCCCCCGTTGTAGTCCGCATCATAAATGCGGTCGGCATACGAATTCTTGCCGGGGCCATAGTGATAGGGAAGATAGTTCTGTTGGAGGTCCGGCCAGCTCAGCCCGTTCTTGGACGGGGAGCCGATCCACACCGCATAGGCCTGGGCCGAGCTTTCCAGATGTTCCTGCGGGGCCAGAGCCTCCTTGGCTGTGGCCTTGATGGTTCCGGAGGCCAGCCCGTCGTTCAGGGACGACAGGCCAAGACGCTTCATCTCAGCCAGCGGATCGAGCCGGGCACGGTTGATCAGTTCAAGCGCATATTGCTCGGCATTCGTCAGCGGCATTCACTTGCTCCCCATCACGCGCGCATTATGCGCCAGTCTGATATATTGGGTCAAATAACGGCACGCATGTGACGCTCCCGTGCCATTCCTCGGGTCATTTCTTGCCGAAAAGTGTGCCCAGAACGCCACGGATAACCGCCTGCCCGGATTTGGTGCCCAGTTGCCGGGCAAAGCTTTTGGCAAAGGCCTCGGCCACGCTGTCGCTGCGTGAACTGCTGCTGCGGCTGGTAGTGCGCGGCCGTTCGGCGCTGCTGCCGCCTTTCGGGTCGTAGCGGCGGGCATTGCGGAACTCCTCGATTTCCTTGCGGTCGATCTTCCAGTCGCTGCCCGCCTTTTCCTGTGCCTTTGCCTCGTCCTGCGCCGCCGCCTCGCGCGCGGCGGCCTCTGATCGCGCCCGCAGCCGCTCATAGGCGGAATCGCGGTCGATCAGCGTCTCGTATTTGCCTTTCACCGGCGAGGCGGCAAGGATCGCCGCCCGCGTCTCAGCCGGGATCGGGCCGATCTGTGAGGCAGGGGGCCGGATCAGCGTACGTTCCACCATGCCGGGCACGCCCTTTGCCTCCAGAAAGGAAGTGACGGCTTCGCCGGTACCGACTTCGCGGATCGCATCTTTCGTATCGAAACGCGGATTGGGGCGGTAGGTTTCGGCCGCGCGGGTCAGTTCCACCTGATCGCGGCCGGTGAACGCGCGCAGCGCATGCTGCACCCGGTTGCCCAACTGGCCGAGGATCTTGTCAGGCACATCGGCCGGGTTCTGGGTAATGAAATAGACCCCCACCCCTTTCGAGCGGATCAGCCGCGCCACCTGCTCGACCTTGTCGACCAGGCCTTTGGGTGCCCCGTCAAACAGCAGATGCGCTTCATCGAAGAAGAACACCAGCTTCGGCTTGTCGGGGTCGCCCACCTCGGGCAACTCCTCGAACAGTTCCGACAGCAGCCACAGCAGGAAGGTCGCGTACAAACGCGGCGCCTGCATCAGCTTGTCGGCGGCAAGGATATTGACGCGGCCCCTGCCCTGCGCATCGGTCTGCATCAGATCGGCCAGCGCCAGCGCCGGTTCGCCGAACATCTTTGCCCCGCCCTGATTTTCCAGCACCAGAAGCCGCCGCTGGATCGCCGCCGCCGATTCCGCCGAAACAAGACCATAACGGGCCGAGATCGCCTTGGCATTCTCGGCGATGAAGGTCAGCATGGCTTGCAGGTCTTTCAGATCCAGCAGCGGAAGCTGTTCGTCGTCCGCCAGCCGGAAGGCCACGTTGATCACGCCTTCCTGCGGTTCGGTCAGTTCCATCAGCCGCGACAGCAGCAAGGGGCCCATCTCGGAGACGGTAGTGCGGACGGGGTGGCCCTGCTCGCCATAAAGATCCCAGAAGGTGACAGGCGGCGCGCCATAAACCAGATCCAGCCCGATGGTCGCGGCGCGCTTCATAAAGGCGTCATGCAGCTTGCCCTCGGGTGAACCGGGCACCGCCAGCCCACCCAGATCGCCCTTCACATCCGACAGGAAGACCGGCACACCGGCGGCGGAGAACCCTTCCGCCAGGATTTGCAGCGTGATCGTCTTGCCCGTGCCCGTCGCCCCGGCGATCAGCCCGTGACGGTTGCCGTATTTCAGCAAGAGCTGCTGCGGCGTGCCATAGCCCTCGCCACCACCGCCCACGAAGATCATCCCCTGCTCAGCACTCACAATCCGCCCTTTCCTGCCGGTACACGCCTGCGCGCGCCTTGAAAATACAGTGTTAAGAGCTTTGTGCCAGTCTGATCTGGTCTCAGGCGCCCTTGCGGTTTTCCGCAGCGCGCCGGGGCGGTGACTTCCTCCCTGTCGACTGGCCGCGCCTGTCCGGGCGCGGCTTTTTTCCGTAAAAGCTGACTGCCGGAAACGTCGTTTTTCTTCACGAAAGCGTCAAAAATAGATGTTGACCTGTGGCCGCACAGGCCGTAGCGTCAGCCTCAATGAAGTCGGCCAGTCCGACAGGGAGCAATATCCGTTGAGGAAAAGGGCCGGGTTACCGGCCCTTTTTCATTTTGCGGGCCGCATGTCGTGTTTCGTGATCCGGCCGCGCGGCAATTCGCCGCCCATGCCTCACATTCGCGTTCATGGCCCCGTTTTCCGGCCTGACACCCTGCCCGCCGCATGCTAAACGGGCGGCCATCATGATTTGAGGAACAATCGCTATGCCGATGATTGATATGACCAAGGCTCTGGCTGTCACGCTGTCCTTCGGTCTGGCAGGTGCAGCGCTGGCGCAGGAAACCGCGCCGACCGAGACCCAGCCCGCCGACACCACCACGACGCAGGCGCAACCGGAAACCACCGCTCCGGCGGAACCCGCTCCGGCGGCACAGCCGGCCGATGGCCCCGGTTCGATCTATGTCAAGGAAACCTATGACGACTGGGCCGAACGCTGCATGCGCGGTGCCGAAGGCCAGCCGGACCTTTGCCAGCTTTACCAGCTTCTGAAAGACGAGCAGGGTAATCCGGTCGCCGAGATCGGCATGTTCCCGCTGCCCAAGGGGGAAAAGGCGCAGGCCGGTGCCTCGATCACCGCGCCGCTGGAAACCCTGCTGACCGAAAACATCGTCATCGCCATTGATGGTGGCAAACCGAAGGTCTATCCCTTCTCGTGGTGTGACCGCGCCAGCTGCGTTGCCCGCATCGGCTTCACCGCCGAGGAAGTGGCGACGATGAAGAAGGGCAACAAGGCGACCATGACCATCGTTCCGGTGGCCGCGCCTGATCAGAAGGTCGTTCTGAACATCTCGCTGAAGGGATTCACCAAGGGCTTTGACGCGCTGCCCGCTCCGGCTGCGGCGAACTGATCGCCTGACGGATGAAAAAGAAAGGCCGTGCCTGAGGCGCGGCCTTTTGCTATGGTGCGCGGCGCAGGGCCAGCACCGCATTCATGCCGCCAAAGGCAAAGGCATTCGACAGAACCACCGGCACCCGCGCCTGCCGCGCCACATTCGGCACAACATCCAGCGCGCATTCGGGGTCCGGCTCCTCATAACCGATCGTCGGCGCGATGATATCCTCACGCAGGGCCAGCAGACAGGCCAGCATCTCGATGGCGCCGGTGCCACCGATGGCATGCCCGTGCATCGCCTTGGTCGAGGAAATCATCAGCCGGTCAGCATGCGGCCCGAATACGTCTGCAATCGCGGCACATTCTGTCTTGTCATTGGCCGAGGTGCCGGTGCCATGCGCATTGATATAGCCCACATCCTCCGGGTTCAGGCCCGCGTCGCGCAACGCCCCGGCAATGGCCCGCGCCGCCCCCTGTTTCGAGGGCATCACGATGTCCGAGGCATCCGATGTCATGGCGAAGCCGATCACCTCTGCCAGGATCTCGGCCCCGCGACGGCGCGCCTGTTCGTATTCCTCGAAGAAATAGATCGCGGCACCTTCGCCCTGAACCATACCGGAACGGTTGAGGCTGAACGGACGGCAGGCGTCGGTGGACATGACGCGCAAGCCCTCCCAGGCCTTGATGCCGCCGAAACACAGCATCGCCTCGGCCCCGCCGGTCAGCATGGCGCGGCAGGCGCCCGACCGGATCATCTGGAAGGCCAGCCCCATCGCATGATTGGAACTGGCGCAGGCAGTGGCCACCGTGAAGCTCGGCCCCTTGATGTTGAATTCCATCGACAGGTGGCTGGCAGCGGCGTTGTTCATCAGTTTCGGCACGACGAAGGGGTGAACCCGGTTCTTCCCCTCCTCATAGACGGCACGATAATTCTCGTCCTGCGTGGTCAGCCCGCCCCCGGCGGTGCCCAGAACCACGCCGGTCTCGTAGCCAAGATGCCCGTCGAAATCGAGCCCGGCCTGCGCCACGGCCTGCCGCGCCGCGTGCAGGGTGAACTGCGTATAGCGGTCGTACAGCAGGATCTGCTGGCGGCTGAAATGTTCCTCCGGGTGCCAGCCCTTGACCTGCGCCCCGATCTTCACGTTCAGCCTGTCGACGTCGCGGATGTCCAGCGGCCCGATTCCACCCCGGCCCTCGCGCATCGCGGCGAAGGTTCCCTGCACATCCTGGGCCAGCGCGTTGATCGTGCCCGCGCCGGTAATGACCACACGCTTCATGCAGCCTTCCGCGCCACCAGCCCCTCGACCGCCGCGATCACCGCCGCGACCGAGGAAATGTCGAACTGCGACTTGCCCGGTTCATTGGCGTTGAACGGAACCGAAATGTCGAAAGCTTCCTCGATGGCGAAGATGCTTTCCACCAGACCGAGGCTGTCGAGCCCCAGATCCTCCAGGCTGTCCTCCATGCGGATGTCGGCGGTGTCCATCACCGCCTGCTCCGCCAGAATGGCGATCACCCGTTCCTTGACGCTCTCACCCATGCCACACTCCTGATGCCCGAGATTGCCCGTCGGATTATCAAGACTTTGCAACAACTTTCTGAAGTTCCGCAACCGCCGCCGCCAGACGCGGCAAGCGGCGCAAGGCCTTGTTGATCTCGATCTGGGTTTCCATCTTCACCGCTGGATACCCCAGCAGCACCCGACCTGCAGGCGCATTGGTGAAGATCTTGGTCGCCCCGCCAGCGATCACATCGTCGCCAACAAAGATATTGTCATTCACACCACATTGCCCGGCCAGTACCACACGGTCGCCGATTCTGGACGATCCGGCAATGCCGACCTGTCCGCAGAGAAGGCAATCGCGGCCCACCTGCACATTATGCCCGATATGCACCAGATTATCGAGCTTGGTGCCTGATCCGATGGCGGTATCGCGGATGGTGCCGCGGTCGATGCAGGCGTTGGCGCCGATTTCCACATCGTCGCCGATGGTGACGGCCCCCAGAGAGTGAATGCGCGTCCAGCTTTGTTCGCGAATTTCGTCACGTTGTCCAAGGGTTGAGCGGATTTCTTCAACCCCGCTGCGTTCCGGTGTGACGAAACTGAACCCATCGGCCCCGATCACCGCGCCGGGCTGGCAGATGAAGCGGTCGCCGATGGTGACCCGCGCCCCGATGCGCGCGCCTTGCAGGATCAGCGCCTCCGCCCCGATGGTCGCGCCTTCCGCAATGCTGACATGGCCCGCGATGCGGGCATTCGGCCCGATCCGTACGCCCGCGCCGATGGTCACGAAAGGCCCGATGGCCGCACCGGCGCCGATTTCTGCTGTGGGGTCGATGACGCTCATCGCATGTACGCCGGGGGTGATAGCCGGGCCTGCGTCCAGCATCCGGCTGAGGCCCGCCATGGCGAGCCGGCCGCGCGGCGCGAAGATGGCCGCCTCCAGCCCCAGTTCCTGCCAGTCCGCACCGGGCCAGAGCATTGCCGCCCGCGCCTGCCCTTTGGCAAGCCCCCCCGCATATTTCGGGTCCAGCGCCAGAGCAAGCGCCTCGGGCCCTGCCGAATGAGGCTCCGCCGCGCAAGAGACTATCAGGTCAAGGTTTCCGGCCGCCTCGGCACCAAGGGCGGTAGCAATGTCGCGGATCGTATGGGCCATGGCATCCTCTTGTCCGGGGCAACCGGCGCCCCGGTCCAGATTTAGCCCTGTTGACCGCCCGGCGCCACCCCGGCCGCAATCAGTGCCTGATAGATGGCCGCGTCACGGCCGTAGATGTCGCGCCGGTAATTCATCTCACCTTTCGGTCCCGGGAAGGCGGTGAAATAGACCAGATGCACCGGCACATGCTGTTCAAGCTTGATCGCCTGCTCGCGTCCGGATTTCAGCACACCCTGGAACAGCCCGACCGGATCATCGCTTTGCGCCCCCAGAAGCGCATAGGCAAAGTCGAAGGGATCGCCCAGCCGGACACAGCCGTGGCTGAAGGCGCGGACCTCGCGCTGAAACAAAGATTTCGAAGGCGTATCATGCAGATAGATGTTCCACTGGTTCGGGAACATGAACTTCACCAGCCCCAGCGCATTGCCATCCGAAGGCGGCTGGCGCATGGCAAAGGGGAAATTCGCCGCCGTATACTTGCCGAAATTGATCGAGCCGCGATCCACCACCCGGCCCCGGCTGTCGACGATCTTCAGATGACCCGCCGCATTCGGGTTCTTCTTCAGAAGCGGCAGGTATTCCTTGGTGGTGATCGAGCGCGGCACCGACCAGCTCGGGTTCACCACCATATATTCCATCTCGTCCGAAAATTCGGGCGTGCGCTGATCGGGGACATTCTTGCCGATGACCGCGCGGGTAACGAAGGTTTCCTTGCCATCGTCGATGATACGGGCCGTGAAATCGGTCTGGTTGACCCAGATATGCCGCCGCCCGCGCTCGATATTCATCCAGCGCTCGCGCTCCAGCGCCACGAGAACGGATTTCAGCCGCTGTTCGGGCGGCACGTTCATCTCGGTCAGGGTGCTTTCGTCCACGATGCCGTCGGCGTTCAGCCCGTGCGCAAGCTGAAAGCGCTGAACGGCGCGCTGGATCTCGGCGTCATAATCGCGGCTGGCAGAGAGCGAGAGATATCCCATGGCGACCAGACGGTCACGCAGGGCGACCACCGCGTCACCGCTGCTGCCGGGTTTGGGGCGGCTCGTCAGTTCAGCCCCCCAGCCGCCACGGGCAATCTGACGCTCGATCCCGATTTTGGCCTTGATCAGCTGCGCATAAGCCGGGGCGGTCGGCGCCAGCGACCCCAGGAAACCGGCCAGATCCCCGGCTTCTGCGACCGTCAGAACCTGCGCATCCTCAAGACGCGGCAGGGTGCGCACGATGGTCGAGTCGATCTTCTTCGGCTCCAGCACACCGGAATGAAGGTCGTGCGCGTAATCCAGGAGCGCCCGCGTCATCCGAACCTCGATGCGGGCGCGGTCGCCTTCGGTCCGGGCGGCGCGCAGGGCCTCGGCCAGAGCACGGGCATCATAGCGTTGCGCCGGCAGGCCGTGATCGGCCGCCCGCGACAGCGCCCCCAGCAGGATGGCGCGCCGTTCGGCAGAATCGGCGGCGGTCCAGATCGGCTGGTAGTTTCGTTTCGCATAAAAGGCCGAAAGCGCGTCATCCTTCGCGGCGGCAATCGCCACGGTCTGCGCGAAGGGGCTGATCTGCGGCTGCGCCGACAGCGGCGCGGCGGCCAGCATCAGGGCCAGCGCACAGGGCATCGCCTTGCGGCGCGGACGAAGAAAACGCGGCATCTTGACCTCGAACAATTCAACTTCGTGCAAATTTCGGAGATTTGGCGCCCCGAGTCCACTCACATCCGGTTCAGACCGTTGCGCGAATACCTGAATCAAGGGGTGAATTTGTCACATTTCGGCAACTCAGCCGCGAAATGCCGATCGGTTCCCTGCGCTGAGCCGGATTCAGCAAATATTTGCCGATCGGGCGTTCAATGACCCCTGCGGACGATCTGGCCCCTTCTGTTGCGATTCGACTTGTGTCATACAATTCGTGCACTTGGGCAAAAGTGGCAGAGCCGTACGAAAAGCGGCATAAGAAGACCGAAGGACAGGCTTTCACATGAGCATGGCAGAAAAAACCGGGTTCACGCGGCGGGGCCTTCTTGGTGTGTTCGCGGCAACCGCGGTTGTGGCAGCACCCACCTACTCCAACGCTTTCGGGCTGTTGCGGGGCGCAGGCGATATCCGGCGTATCCGGATGTATTCGGGTCGGACGGGCGAAAGCCTTGATACGATCTACTGGATCGAAGGGAAGTACATCCCCGAAGTCCTGAAGGAAATTAACCATTTCATGCGCGATTGGCGCACCGATCAGGCCGTATCCATGGATGCGCGCACGGTCGACATCATGGCAGCCTCGCACCGTCTTCTGGATGTGTCCGAGCCGTTCATGCTGCTGTCGGGCTATCGCAGCCCGAAGACAAACGCGATGCTGCGGTCGAAATCGGGCGGCGTGGCGAAAAACTCGCTGCATATGAAGGGTCAGGCAGCCGATCTGCGGCTGAAATCGCGCTCGGTAGGTCAGATGGCCCGCGCGGCGGAATCCTGTGCCTCGGGTGGTGTGGGCCGGTATTCCGGGTCCAACTTCGTTCATATGGATTGCGGCCCGGTCCGGCACTGGGGCGGCTGAGCCCCGGCCGGGAGGAACGAAAAAGGGCGCCTTCGGGCGCCCTTTTCAATCAGCCCTCTGCCTCGCCCGCGCCGCTTTCGGCCTGACGCCCGCGGAAGCCCATGGCGACCACGAACTTTTCCGAACTGTCGGAGCGACTGGCGGGCGGCTTCACATTGGCGACCTTGGTGAAGTTCTTCTTCAGCATGGTCTGCATCTCGATCTCGGCGCCGCCGGCCAGAACCTTGGCGACAAAGGTGCCGCCATCCTCCAGCACGTCAAAGGCAAAGGCCAGCGCGGCCTCGACCAGCGCGATAATGCGCAGGTGATCGGTGCCCTTGTGCCCCGAGGCAGCGGCGGCCATGTCCGACATCACCACATCGGCGCGGCCCCCAAGCCAGCCCTTCACCTTGTCATCCGCATCATCCGCCAGAAAGTCGAGCTGGTGAATATCGGCCCCCGCAATCGGTTCAACCTCCTGCAAATCGACGCCCAGCACGGTTCCCAGCGGTTTTTTCGGGTTCTGCCCCAGCGCATTCACCCGCTCCACCGCGACCTGGCACCAGCCTCCGGGCGCGCAGCCAAGGTCCACCACCCGCGCACCGGGTTTCAGGAAGCCGTATTTGTCATCCAGTTCCAGAATCTTGAAGGCCGCGCGGCCGCGATAACCTTCGCGTTTCGCGCGCTGGACGTAGGGATCGTTCAGCTGCCGTTCGAGCCAGAGCGTCGAGGACAGCTTGCGCCCCTTGGCGGTCTTGACCCGGACCCGCAGGTCGCGCTGGCCCCGGCCGGAAGTGTTCTTGGGCGGTGTCGTCATGTATATGGTCCGTCTTCCAGAACGCCGTCGGCGCTCATCTGTGCGTAAAGAAGCCCTTCGCGCAATCCGCGATCCGCCACCGACAATCGGTCGGTCGGCCAGATTCGCATCAGCGCCTGAAGGATGGCCGCGCCGGACATGATCAGCGAATGCCGGTCACGGCCGATGCGGGGATCGGTGCGGCGGCCCTCGGGGCCAAGCGAAAGATAGTCGCGGATCACCGTGTCGATCTGGGACGAGGTCATGCGCAGCCCGTCCACCTTGGTGCGGTCATAGCGGCGCAGGCCCAGAAAGCTGGCGGCGACCGTGGTCACGGTGCCCGAGGTGCCGATGATCTGAAACCCCTCGCGCGGGTTTTCGGCGTTGTAGGGGGAAAAGCTGGCAAGGTTTTCCTCAAAGAACCAGCTCATCAGCGCAAAGCGGGCGGCATCGTCCTCGACATCCTGAAACTGATCTTTCAGCGTCGCCACCCCCAGCGGCACCGAGATCCAGTCCACCACCCGCGCGGCCGTGGCCGCGCCCGGCTGGTTGAAGCCCGAATGCAGTTGCATGATGGCGCGCTGCCGGTCCTCGGGGGCCACTTCGGAAAGGTCGATCCAGACCAGTTCGGTCGAACCACCCCCGATATCCACCACCAGCAACTGTTCGGTCCGGCGCGAGACCAGAGGCGCGCAGGAAATGACCGCCAGCCGCGCCTCTTCCTCGGGTGGGATGATTTCCAGCGACAGGCCGGTTTCACGACGGATCTGCCGCATCAGATCGCGCGCATTCCGCGCCCGGCGACAGGCCTCGGTGGCGACAAGCCGCATCCGGCTGACGCCATGCTTTTCGATCTTCTTCTGACAGATGCGCAGGGCCTGCACTGTGCGCCCCATCGAGGCACGCGACAACCGGCCCGAGGCCTCCAGCCCCACGCCTAGCTGGACAGTCTTGGAAAAGCTGTCCACGACCTGAAACTGACTGCCCTTCGGCTGGGCGATCAGCATTCGGCAACTGTTGGTCCCCAGATCGAGCGCAGCATACAGCTGCGGCCCCGACCGGGTGTCATGAGGGGTCGACGGTTCGACCGCACCCGCCCCCATCAGGGCATCGGGCTGCGGGATCGCGTCCTCCCCCCGGGGACGCTCGGGCGCCATAATCCGCCCTCCATTTTCGGTTACCGTAAACGTAGACCCGTTGTCCCCCCCGCGCAAGCGCGGATACGCGGAACGGTCTGTGCGCCGATGCGCGGGCGCTCGCTTCCCGGCCTGCGACAAGGTAGATTTGCCGCTGTCGCGGACTGCGCGCCGGATGTCGAAATCCGACACTGCCGGTCGCTGGCCGACGCATAGAACGGGAAACACGCAACAGAGGGGAATCAGCGATGCCCGAGGTCACGATCGTTTACTGGCGGGACATTCCGGCCCAGGTCATCGTCGGCAAGGGCCGTCGGGGATCGAAAGTGCAACTGCCCGAACGCTTTGAGCAGGCGATCGACCGTTGCGCCATGAAGGTGGGGGCGAAGGACGCCGACGCCTATCTGGCTGAATGGCGCAAGGCCGCCCCCTACGAGGTGGAGGGTGAACCGGACCAGATCGCCCGCGACACCGCCGACCGTCTGGATGCCGAATATGACACCGCGCGCCTCAAGGCGCTGATCGAGGCCGAGGGCCGGGCCTGAGCGCCCCGCGCCCCATGTGAGGAGCTGCCCCATGGCGCTGTTCAGTTTCCGTCGTGACAATGCCCCGGCCGCGACCGGCGTCACCCCCGAGGTCGAGACCTTCCTGAAAGGCTTCTCGATGGAGGTGATGCCCCGCACTGCCGAGAAGGTCGAGGATTTCCGCGCGATCCTGCCGAAAGGCACCCGCGTCTATATCGCCCATATCGAGGGCACGCCCATCGAGGACATGGTGGCGACGGCGAAGCGCATCAGCGCCGAAGGCTTCCCCGTCATGCCGCATTTCCCGGCCCGCATCATCAAGGACCGCGCCACTCTGGCCGACTGGATTGCCCGCTATCAGGGCGAGGCCGGTGTGAAACAGGCGCTGCTGCTGGGCGGTGGCGTCAACACCCCGGCGGGCGAGTTCGACAGCTCGATACAGCTGATCGAGACGGGCCTGTTCGACGGGTTCGAGCGGCTGCATGTGGCAGGCCACCCGGAGGGCAACAAGGACATCGACAAGGACGGCGGCGATGCCATTGTCATGCAGGCGCTGAAGTGGAAACAGGATTTCGCCAATCGCACCGATGCGAAAATGGCGATCGCCACCCAGTTCTGCTTTGAAGCTGGCCCGGTCATCGACTGGGTGAACCGGATCAATGCGGCAGGTGTCTCGATCCCGGTGCATATCGGTGTGGCAGGCCCGGCCAAACTTCAGACCATGATCAAATTTGCCATCGCCTGCGGCGTCGGCCCCTCCTTGCGCGTGCTGCAAAAGCGGGCGATGGACGTGACCAAGCTGCTGCTGCCCTATGAACCCAACGAGTTCATCACCGAACTGGCGGTCCACAAGGCGCAAAACCCGGATTTCGGCATCGAATCCGTGCATTTCTTCCCCCTTGGCGGCATCAAGACCAATGCCACCTGGGCCACCGAACACGGCGGCGCCTCGGGCGTCCCGGCCAATCAAGCGTAAGGAAAAGCCATGACCCGGACCGTTCTCGAATCCAAAACCAAAACCGTTGTCATTGGCTTTGACGAGCCCTTCTGCGTCATCGGCGAGCGTATCAACCCCACGGGGCGCAAGAAGCTGGCGGCCGAACTGGAGATGGGCAATTACGACACCGTCATCAAGGACGCGCTGGAGCAGGTGGCCTGTGGCGCGACCGTGCTGGATGTGAACTCGGGCGCCGTCTTCACCAACAAGATGGCCGAAGACCCGCGTTATGCCGACAACAACTTTGTCGAACCGCCGCTGATGAAGGCGCTGATCGAGATCATTCAGCAGACCGTGGACGTGCCGCTGTGCATCGACTCGTCGGTGCCGGGCGCGCTGGAAGCCGGGCTTCAGGCCTGTGAGGGCCGTCCGCTGCTGAACTCGGTCACGGGTGAGGAAGAGCGGCTGGAACTGGTGCTGCCGCTGGTGAAGAAATACAACGTCCCGGTCGTGGCTATTTCCAACGACGACACCGGCATCTCGCCCGACCCGGATGTCCGTTTCGCCGTGGCCAAGAAAATCGTCGAACGCGCCGCCGATTTCGGCATTCCGGCGCATGACATCGTGGTGGACCCGCTGGTGATGCCGGTGGGCGCCATGGCGACCGCCGGTCAGCAGGTTTTCGCGCTGGTCCGCCGCCTGCGCGAGGAACTGGGCGTGAACACCACCTGCGGCGCCTCGAACATCTCGTTCGGCCTGCCGCATCGCCACGGCATCAACGCGGCCTTCCTGCCCATGGCCATCGGTGCGGGCATGACGAGCGCGATCATGAACCCGGTCCGTCAGGTGGAGATGGAGGCGATCCGCGCCGCCAACTTCCTGATGAACCACGATGCCAATGGCGGCGAATGGATTCGCTTCGCGAAGGTGATCGAGGCGGTCGAGGGCGGTGCGTCCTTCGCCGAAGCCTCCGCCGCTGCCAGCCAGGCTGCGGGCGGGCGCCGGGGTGGCCGTCGCGGCCGCGGCTGATCCGGTTTCCCTCCGATGCAGACGCCCGCCCTTGCCGGCGGGCGTTTTGCATGAGCGGCACAGTTTTGCCGCAGGCCGGGCCTAATCTGACCATCGCCGCCCGCCAGAAACCGGATCAAGCCCCCAGCCTGACCCGGACCAGATGAGCGACCTCGGCCATATCAATGCCATCCATATCCTGTTTCTCGCCGAAAAGGCGGCCGAACAGGACCGCGCGACCGGCAGCTATGACGCACATCTCGCCGAGGACCGGCGTTATTACAACTGGCAGGGCCAGCAGCAGATCCTGCCCTTCGGAATGGATGACGACCCACAAGGCTTTGCCGAGGGGTTGCGCACTGCCCTGCCCGGCGTCAACACCCTGCGTCTCTCCTTCAACCAGTATGCTTTCGACACCAGGGGGGGCCTGCATCCACAATACGAGGCATTCATTGCCGCAGCGGTGAAACAGGGTTTCAAGCTGATCTTCACCCTGACAGATGGTGCACAGCAGACCACCGGCGACGATGGCGCGATGACCAGCGCGCAGCTTGCCAAAGCACTGGACGGAACTGTGCAGGATGGCGCGATCGCCGCCTGGGACAAGATGCTGGCGTGGCTCGACCGGCATCCGGGTGCGCAGAAGGCGGTCTGGGGCTACGAACTTGCGAACGAGGCCGCCGCCTACGAGCGTGGTGTTACACTGGCAGAGCGTGGCACCAAACTCGCCGCCGAAGCGCAGTTTGTCGGGCTTTACGCCCGCCATATGGCCGAGCTTGCGGCCAGGGTGCAGGCGGCTGACCCGGATGCGCGGGTGCTGGTCGGCGGCTGGGCCTATTCGGCGCGATTCACCGATCTGGCAGAAAATTCAGTAGGCAACAAAAGCGCGCTGGATTTCCTGCGCACCAAGATCGGCGATGCGCTGGTCTGGGCCGGGCATCTTTATCCCGGCTGGCACAGTGGCACCGAAGTGACCGATCCCAAAAAGCTTGCGCAAATCTACACGACGGCGCTGGCTCCGCTGGGCGATGACGACATCCTGCTGACGGAAACCAGCTTCAGCGGCGCGCTGATCAACGATTTCAGCCTCGCGCCGAATGTGACGCGCAGCATGTCGCGCATGCAGGAATGGTTCGCGGATCGCGGCATCGGCACGACATGGTTTTCCGGTGCCGAGGCGGGCGCCTCCAGCCTTGTCGCCGTCGACAGCGGGGCGAAGCTGCGCTACCTGCACCAGCACAGCCTCGCCTTCGCGCTGAATGCCTTCTCGCTTGACGATGCCCCGCGCGGCCATAACGGGGACGAGGCTTTGGAGGCAGACGTCGTCACTGCGCGTCTGCGCAACGAGGACTATGACGGCAAGCTGTCCATGGATCCTGTCGCGGGCGCCGGTTTCGCCTTTGGCTATGGCGGTGCCGATACGCTGACCGGGGCGGCGGAGGCCAACAACTTTCTGTATGGCGGCAAGGGCGGCGATCTGCTGCGTGGCGCGGGGGATGAGGATTTTCTGTTTGGTCAGGACGATGCCGACACGTTGCTCGGGCAATCCGGCAATGACCTGCTGTTCGGCGGGCGCGGTGACGATCTGCTGCGCGGCGGAGCGGGCCATGACACGCTGGAGGGTGGCGCGGGCGCTGACCGTTTCGATGCCTCTGCCGGTTCCGATTTGGTAACGGATTTCCGTCAGGATGCAGGAGACCGGCTGTATCTGGGCCGGGATTATACGGATTGGACCGACGTGAAGGCACGGATGACCTTTCGCGCCCTTGACGGCAAGGCAGTGGATGATGTGGTGATCACACATTCCGACGGGACCGAGACGATCCTGCTGAACGCCCGCGGCAAGATTGGCGCGGCGGCGCTGTTGCTGGCGGGCGACAAGACATCGGTCGAGGGGACCGCCGGTAACGATCTGATCCGCGAAGGTTGGCAGGATATCGAAGGGCAAAGCTTCGGCGCCCTGCGCCTCGTGACGGCGGGCACCGGGGCCGATACGGTTCTGGGCACGGCGCGCGCAGATCACATCGACGGCGGAAGCGGGCAGGATCTGTTGCGCGGCAGTGGCGGCAATGACGAACTGCTGGGCATGGCGGGGAATGACCGGCTGCTCGGCGAAACCGGCAACGATACGCTGAGCGGTGGTGAGGGCCATGATGTGCTGGAGGGCGGTGCCGGTCAGGATGTGCTGGCCGGTGGCGCGGGCAACGATTCCCTCTCCGGCGGCGGTAGTGGTGACACCCTGTTCGGTGACAACGGGCGCGACACGCTGGCGGGCGGCGCAGGCAATGACGTTCTGCACAGTGGCACGGGTCGCTCGCGTCTGGATGGCGGTGCCGGGCGCGATACGCTTTTTGCCGATCTGTCTGGTGGCGGCCATGTGCTGACCGGCGGCAGCGGCGCGGATCGTTTCATTTTCCATGACGCCGGCAAGACCGCCAGCCGGTCGGTCATCACCGATTTCACCCCCGGCGAGGATCGGCTTGTTTTCGGCAATCGCGCCGTGGATCTGGCGCATCTGCCCGATGGCATGCGGCTGGTGGAAACCGATGCGGGCAGCACACTGCATCTTGCGCCAGGCCATCAGGTGTTCCTGCAAGACCTGTTCTTCTGACGCCACGCCGCAACCTGACCGAAACCTGCCGCGAACAGCCATGGCAAGCGCGCCGCCCCGGCCTAGAAAGGGCCAGCGACAGGGTATGAGGGAAACATGCGCGCCGCGATTTCGGTGGATGCGGGCAACTGCCCGGAGGCAACCTGGGATGACCCGGCGAAGGGAACGATTCGCTGGAAGACCCTGTTGTCGCAGGGCATGACTGCCAGCGACAGCCTTGTCTGCGGCATCGCGCTGATGGCGCCGGGTGAGTTCTTTGCGTTTCATTCCCACCCCGAGGCCGAAGTCTATTTCGGGCTGGAGGGCGAAGGCGAAGTGGTGATCGACGGCGTGCCGCACCGGCTCGCCCCCGGCATCATGCTCTTCATCCCCGGCGGCGCCGTGCATGGCGTGCCCGTGGTTTCGGCGCCGCTGAAATGGTTCTACACCTTCGCGCGCGATTCCTTCGACCAGATCGCCTACAGCTTTCTGCCCGTCCCGGCAGAGCCAGAACCCCCGATACCGCCCGAACGGGCGGCCTGACTGCGAGAGGCCAAGATGAGTGACGACGCGCTGGTTATCTTTACCCCCTCGGGCAAGCGGGGGCGTTTCCCGCTGGGCACGCCGGTCCTTCAGGCGGCACGGTCGCTGGGCGTGGATCTCGACAGCGTCTGCGGCGGCCGCGGCATCTGTTCCAAATGCCAGATCACGCCGGGATATGGCGAATTTCCCAAGTTCGGCATCCATGTCGATGACGAAGCGCTGAGCGAGTGGAACAGCGTCGAGGAACGCTACAAATCCAAGCGCGGCATGATCGACGGGCGGCGGCTGGGCTGTCAGGCCAAGGTCATGGGCGATGTGGTGATTGACGTGCCCCCGGAAAGCCAGGTGCACAAGCAGGTCATCCGCAAATCCGCCACCGCGCGCGAGATCACGATGGACCCGGCGACCCGCCTCCTGTTCATCGAGGTGGCAGAGCCTGACATGCATGAACCCACCGGCGATTTCGAACGTGTGCAGCGTGCGCTGGCCGAACAGTGGCAGGTCGATGCCGTTGTCGCCGATCTCGCGGTGCTGCGCCGGTTGCAACCCGTGCTGCGTAAGGGGGAATGGAAGATCACCGTCGCCCTGCATCGCGGCAATCACGATACCGCGCATCGCATTCTGGACCTCTGGCCGGGCTACCATGACGGCGGTCTTTACGGGCTTGCCATCGACCTCGGCTCCACCACCATCGCGGCGCATCTGTGCGACCTGCGCGACGGGCATGTGCTGGCCTCGTCCGGCGTGATGAACCCGCAGATCCGCTTCGGCGAGGATCTGATGAGCCGTGTTTCTTATGCCATGATGAACCCCGGCGGCGATCAGGAGATGACGGCGGCGGTGCGCACCTCGATCAACGGGCTGGTGCAAGCCATCGCCACCGAAGCGGGCGTCGATCCGGCCTCGATCTACGAAGTGGTATTTGTCTGCAACCCGGTGATGCACCACCTGCTTCTGGGCATCGACCCGGTGGAGCTGGGTCAGGCGCCCTTCGCGCTGGCGACCTCGGGCAGCCTTGCCCTGCCCGCCCGCGAGATGGAGCTGACGGCGGTGAACAGCGCGGCGCAGGTTTATGTGCTGCCTTGCATCGCGGGCCATGTCGGCGCCGATGCGGCGGCGGTGGCGCTGGCCGAGGCGCCCGACAAATCCGAGGATATGGTGCTGATCGTGGATGTCGGCACCAATGCGGAAATCCTGCTGGGCAACAAGGAACGGGTGCTGGCCTGTTCCTCGCCCACCGGCCCTGCGTTTGAGGGCGCGCAGATCTCCAGTGGCCAGCGCGCCGCCCCAGGCGCCATTGAGCGGGTAGAGATCAACGTGGCCACCAAGGAGCCGCGTTTCCGCGTGATCGGCAGCGACCTGTGGTCGGACGATCCGGGCTTTGCCGAGGCAACCGCAAACAGCGGTATCACCGGCATCTGCGGTTCCGGCATCATCGAAGCGGTGGCCGAGATGCGTCTGGCAGGGATTCTGGATGGCTCGGGCCTGATCGGATCGGCCGAACAGGTCGGCACCGACCGCTGCCGCCCCGAGGGGCGCACCAACTCGTATCTCATGTTTGATGGCAGCGCGACGGGCGGGCCGGTCATCACGGTCACACAGGGCGACATCCGCGCCATCCAGTTGGCGAAATCGGCGCTTTATGCCGGTGCGCGGCTGTTGATGGATGAAATGGGCGTGGATCATGTGGATCGTGTCGTGCTGGCCGGGGCCTTCGGTGCCCATATCAGCCCGAAACACGCGATGATCCTTGGCATGATTCCTGATGCGCCGCTGGACAAGGTGGCCAGCGCGGGCAATGCGGCAGGCACCGGGGCGCGGATCGCGCTCTGCAACCGCGCCGCCCGTGATGCGATCGAGGCGACGGTGCACGAGATCCACAAGGTCGAGACTGCCATCGAGCCGCGCTTTCAGGAGCATTTCGTGAATGCAAGCGCCATCCCCAACGCGGTCGATCCCTTCCCGCATCTGGCCGCCATCGCGCCCCTGCCGGAAGTCAGCTACAATACCGCAGGCTCTGAAGGCCGTCGCCGTCGCAGAGGATGACCCTCGCGGGGTTGACTTTGGCGCCGCTGCGCTAGCTTCTCGGGCATGGATGATCCGATAGCCGATCTGCTGACCCGATGCGCCGCGCAGGACCGCGCGGCGTTTCGGGAATTATACTCCGCCACCAGCGCGAAACTTATGGGCGTGCTCCTGCGTATGTTGAAAGACCGGCAGGAAGCGGAGGAAGCCTTGCAAGAGGTTTATACCCGGATCTGGCTGCGCGCGCAGCGTTTTGACCCCGCACGGGGACGCGGCATGACATGGGTCATTGCCGTCGCCCGGCATCTGGCCATCGACCGGCTGCGCGCCCGCCCGACAGAGACCGAGGAAGCTGAATACGACCAGATCGCCGACAGCGCACCACGGGCCGAAAGCCGCCTGATCGCGCTGGGCGAGGCCCGGCAGATCGTCCAGTGCTTTGACACCCTGGAACCGGCCCGCGCCGCCGCGCTGCGCGGCGCCTATCTGGACGGGCTGAGTTATGCCGATCTGGCAGGCAGGCATGACGTGCCGCTGAACACCATGCGCACCTGGCTGCGGCGCGGGCTTGCCGCGCTCCGCGATTGCATGGAAGGTGTCCGGGCATGAGCGTCGAAGACCGGGACATCGCGGGTGAATATGTGCTGGGCACCCTGCCCCATGCCGAGCGTCTGGCCTTTGCCGCCCGGCTGAAATCCGATCCCACCTTGCAGGAACTGGTCGCGGAATGGGAGGATCGCCTCGCCGGGCTGAATGCGGAATATGCCGAAAGCCCGGCGCCCGACCTGTTCCCCGCCATCGAGGCGCGGCTGTTCCCCCGGCCTGCGCGATCGCGCTGGCAAGGCTGGCTCGGCGGGCTTGTCACGGCAGCGGCCGTGCTGCTGGGCGCGGTGGTATTGCCGCCGCTGCTGGCGCCCTCCGCCTCGCCCGTCATCGCCGAACTCGGTGCGCCCGATGCGGGCCTGCGGTTCGAGGCGCATTACGACGGGCGTGACCTGATCCTTCGCCGCGTCGCCGGGGCCGCGCCAATCGCCAGCCAGTCGCACGAGCTCTGGATCATCGCACCGGACGCGGCGCCGGTCTCGCTTGGCCTGATCGGCACCGATCCGCTGCGCGTGGCCTATCCGGCGCCACCGGCAGGCTGGACGCTCGCGGTCACGCTGGAACCGGCAGGTGGCGCACCGCAGGGCGTCCCCACCGGACCCATCGTCGCGGCGGGTCAGATCACGCTTTGATCACAGGCGCGTGAGGCTGAAACTCCGGCGCGAATGGCTCCGTAACTTCTGGCATCGGGCGGGACAGACCCGCTTCGAATCACAGGAGACGACAGATGAAATCCATTCGTATTGCCGCCGCCATCCTTGCCTTGGGCACCGCCCCGGCGCTTGCCGAGAACCCCGAAGTCGGCGGCGCGCCGATGTATGAGACGAAGAACATCGTCGAGAATGCCGTGAATTCGGCCGATCACACCACGCTGGTTGCTGCGGTGAAGGCGGCTGGTCTGGTGGAAACCCTGTCGGGCGCCGGTCCTTTCACCGTCTTCGCCCCGACCAATGCCGCTTTCGACAAGCTGCCCGCAGGCACGGTCGAAACCCTGCTGAAGCCCGAAAACAAGGATCAGCTGACCAAGATCCTGACCTGCCATGTCGTCGCGGCCAATGCCATGTCGGATGCCATCGTGAAGATGATCGCCGATGACAAGGGCATGCATCCGGTCAAAACCGTCGGCGGCTGTGAATTCACCGCGATGATGGATGGCGACAAAGTCCAGATCAAAGATGGTCAGGGCAATGTCGCGACCGTCACCATCGCCGATGTGAAACAGTCGAACGGCGTGATCCATGTGATCGACACCGTGCTGCTTCCGGCCAGCTGATCGCGCGGCCACACGCTGCATGACAGCCTTCGCCCCGTCTGCCACCGGCAGGCGGGGTTTCCTGTCAGAACAAGCCGTTCTGCCTGCCGGGTCGCCCCATTTACCCTTGCACTGCCCTGGCCATTCGGCTATCTGATCCGCCAATGCGGGTGTAGCTCAATGGTAGAGCCGCAGCTTCCCAAGCTGATGACGAGGGTTCGATTCCCTTCACCCGCTCCAATCTCCCTGTTTCGCGCTCCATCCCTAGCACGGCCCGTTGCGCTGCATTTTGCAATGCGTCGGAACCCGAATGCGTCCGGTGCGTTGATCTTGCGAAAGAAGTGGGAGAATGGATATGTCGCGGCAAGCGAAAGTCATGGCCAAAGCAACACCCCAACCCCTGCCGTTCCTGATGATCGGCGCGATGCTGGGGCTTCTTAGCGGGTGGCTGGCTCTGGCGATGTGACCCCTGCACAGGCCCTGCGGCCTGACAGGCATTCAGCGATCAGCGGTAGATGAAACCGTAAACCGGATTGACGCGGCCGAGGGTGCCGTTGGGATTGGCGACGCGCACCTGCGACCAGTCGTTGCGGGCGGAGACATCGACCACCAGCGTGTCCTGGGTGATGCGGTTTCGTTCCCAGTTCGCCTGATCCACCAGAACGCGGCGACTGTCGACGACATTCGAGACCACCGCCACATGCCCCATCGGCATTTTCCGGCTGCCGCTGAAATTCATCACCGCACCGATTTTCGGCTCCGAGCCGCGCTGATACTTGCCAGCGGCCTGATTCCACCAGGTACGGGCATTGCCACGAATCTCGATCCCGGTGACAGCGCGGGCGAAGGGCACGCACCAGATACGGCCACGCACGGGCTTCAGCGACGCCTTCGCCGCCGCGACGGCAGACTTCAGTTCGGCCCGTCGCTTGTCGGTTTCTTTCGCGGCCTTGTGCAGCGCCGTGCGGCTTTGCTTCTTCGGACCGTTTGAGGTGCTGACACGGGCATTGCTGGCCTTGATGGCTGGCTCATGCCGTTCGGCAAAACTGGCGGTCGGGGGAACGATCAGGCTGAGGGCCAGAAGCGCGGCGCTGAGGGGGCGGATCATGGTCAACGGTCTATTGTTTCGGTGCGGCTTCCGTTTGGCACAGCGGCCGCCAATGCCGCAACTGCGAGAATTTCTGCTGAGCAGATATCCGCCACTGTCCCCGTCCCGGCCCGTGTCCTGCCCGGTGCAGAGCCTGTCGGGAACGGGCTTTCCTTTCCCCGGCTCAACGGCTAGCACGACGCCTGTAGTTCCACAGGAGGCTCGCATGAATACCGATATCAAACGCATCGGCACCGGCGCCCGGATGAGCGAAGGCGTCTGCTACAATGGCATCGTCTGGCTGGCCGGACAGGTTGGCAACCCCGGTGACAGCGTGGCAGATCAGACCCGCACCTGTCTCGCCGAGGTCGACCGTATCCTCGCCGAAGCGGGCACCGACAAGACCCGCATCCTGTCGACCCAGATCTGGCTGGCCGACATGGCGGATTTTGCCGAAATGAACGCGGTCTGGGATTCCTGGGTGCCACAGGGCCATACGCCCGCCCGGGCCACTGGCGAGGCCAAGCTGGCCGCGCCGGAATACCGGGTCGAGGTCATCGTGACCGCCGCACTAAAGTGAGATGTGAAAGGGGGCCAGAGCGGCCCCCTTTTTCCTAGCTGCGCAGATAGGCGACCAGTTGCCGGGTCGAACTGTCCTTGCCCTCGGCGCTTTCGCGCCCCTCAAGGATCGGTTGCAGCGCCAGCGCCAGTTCCTTGCCCAGTTCGACCCCCCATTGGTCATAGCTGTTGATGCCCAGAATCACGCCCTCGACAAACACGCGGTGTTCGTAAAGCGCAATGATCTGACCCAGGGTGAAGGGCGTAAGCTTCGGGATCGCCAGCGTAGTGGATGGCCGGTTGCCCGGAAAGACGCGGTGCCGCGCCTGACGCTCCAGTTCCGCCCCGGTCAGACCCTTCTTCGCCATGATGGCACGGGCTTCTTCCAGACTGCGGCCTCGCATCAGCGCCTCGGATTGCGCAAGGCAATTTGCAACCAGCAACAGATGCTGATGCGCCAGAGCAGGTTCGTGACCCTCTCGCGCCACGATGAATTCACAAGGCACGACACGGGTGCCCTGATGGATCAGCTGGTAGAAGGCGTGCTGGCCGTTGGTCCCCGGCTCTCCCCAGACCACCGGGCCGGATTCGTAAGGCAGATCAATGCCATCCATGCTGACCCTCTTGCCGTTCGATTCCATTTCCAGCTGTTGCAGATAGGCGGGCAGACGGCCAAGACGCTGGTCGTAGGGCAGCACGGCGCGGGTGGCATGACCGCAGATCTGGTTGTGCCAGATCCCGACCAGAGCCAGCAGAACCGGCAGGTTCTCGGCAAAGGGCGCCTCGCGGTAATGCGTGTCCATATCGGCACCGCCGCGCAGAAATTCAGTGAAATCCTCGGGACCAATGGCGATCATCAGCGACAGACCGATTGGCCCCCACATGGAATAGCGGCCGCCTACCCAGTCTTCGAAACCGAAAACACGCGCAGGATCAATGCCATATGCTGCCGTCTTATCACCGGCCGTCGACACGGCGACGAACTGCGCGGCAGGATTTGTGACCTTTTCCGCCATCCATGCCTTTGCCGTATTGGCGTTGGTCATGGTTTCAATCGTGGTGAAGGTCTTGGAGGCCACGATGACCAGCGTGGTTTCGGGGTTCAGGTGCTTCAGCGTATCTGCAATATGCGCGCCATCGACGTTTGACACGAAATGGCACCGCGGCCCGTCGGCATAGGGGGACAGCGCCAGACAGGCCATGGCCGGGCCAAGGTCCGAACCGCCAATTCCGATATTGACGACATCTGTGATGCGCCCGCCCTGGCCGGTGAAGCGGCCTTCGCGCACATCGCGGGCGAATGCCTCGCAGCGGGCATGGATCGCGCGGACTTCGGGCATGACATCCAGCCCGTCGACAAGGACGCTGCCAGAGAGGTTGCGCAGCGCGGTATGCAGCACGGCACGCCCCTCGGTCTCGTTGATCTTCGCCCCCGAGAACATGGCATCGCGCCTGTCGGAAACCCCTGCCCCTTCGGCAAGTTTCACCAGAAGATCAAAGGCTTCTGCGTCGATCTGTGTCTTGGAGAAATCAAACAGCATTTCGCCGCGCCGCGCCGAAAATGCCTGTGCCCGATCCTTCGACGACATGAGGTCGCTGATCGTGGTCGCAGCGGTCCGGCTGCGATGGGCCAGAAGCGCGTCAAATTTCGTGGTCATCAAAAGATCCTCTTGGCTGAATCCGCCGGGTCACTCGGCCCAATGGACCGTCGCATTCTTCAACACCGCCGCGACCGGAGCCTCAAGGGGGTCCATGCCGGCCGCACGCTCCACCGCTGCGCGCTTTTCCGCGCCGGTGATCAGGATATGGATATGCATGGCCCCTGCCAGAACCGGCGCCGTGAGGGTGATCCGCGGCTCACCTGCCGCTTCGGCACGCATCGGCAGCAGTACCGGCGCATCCGGGGCCAGCGCCTCGGCCAGACGATCGGCGCCCGGAAACAGGCTGGCAGTGTGCATATCCGCCCCCATACCCAGAAGAAGAACCGAGATGGGCAGATGTGGCGCAAGCTGCGCCTCCAGATCCGCCAGAACATCTTCAGGCTGCGGCGCAGGTTGATAAAGCGGCACAAGATTGGCTCGCAAGGCCTTGCCACGCAACAGCCTTTCCCGCAACAGCCGGGTGTTGGAGCGTGGGCTGTCTTCCGGCACCCAGCGTTCGTCGCTCAGAAAGACCGACACCTTGTCCCAGTCCAGATCGACCCCTGACAGAGTGTCGAAAATCGGCCCCGGCGTGGTGCCACCCGGCACACAGAACGAGGCGCGGTCCTCGCGGCGCAGAAAATCCGCCAGTTCACCCGCCAGCTTGTCGGCCAACGCCAGCATCATCAGTTCACGGTCAGGGTATTCAACGAAGTTCATGCCTTGATCTCCCGCCAGCGCCGCCCGTCGCGGTGCATCAGCATCAACGCATCTTCCGGCCCCGAGGCTCCCGCGTCATAGCCCTTTGGCCGGTCGCCGCGTGCTTCCCAGCCCTGGATGATCGGATCGGTCCAGGCCCAGGCGGCCTCCACTTCGTCGCCGCGCATGAACAGGGTCTGATTGCCGCGGATCACATCCATGATCAGCCGTTCATAGGCGTCGGGCATGTCAGTGCCCTCTTCCCCGAAAGCCTCGGTAAAGCTCATGTCCAGCGGCACCTGCGTCAGACGCATGCCGCCCGGGCCCGGCTCTTTAATCATCACCTTGAGGTTCATGCCCTCATTCGGTTGCAGCCGGATCACCAGCACATTCTCGCGCCAGCCCGAGGCATCGTCAAAAATCGAATGCGGGGGCTCCTTGAAGGTGATCGCGATTTCAGAGGCCCGCGCACGCAGCTTCTTGCCGGTACGCAGATAGAATGGCGTGCCCTTCCAGCGCCAGTTCGCCACCTGAACTTTCAGCGCGATATAGCTTTCCGTCAGACTGTCCGGGTTTTCCGCATCGTCCAGATAGCCGGGTGCGCCGCCTGTGGCCAGATATTGCCCACGCACGATATCCTCGGCAGGAACGGGCTGCAAAGCACGAATAACCTTCAGCTTTTCATCCCGAACAGTATCAGGGTCAAAGTGGAACGGCGGCTCCATCGCAATCAGGCAAAGCAGTTGCATCATATGGTTCTGCACCATATCGCGCATGGCGCCGGACTTGTCGTAATAGGCGCCGCGGCCTTCAACACCCACGGTCTCGGCCACGGTGATCTGCACATGATCAACGAACTGGCTGTTCCACAGCGGCTCGAACAGGATATTGGCAAACCGCACTGCCATCAGATTCTGCACCGTTTCTTTGCCAAGATAATGGTCGATGCGGTAAATCTGATGCTCTGCAAAATGCGTGGCCAGAGTCTCGTTCAGCGCGCGGGCGGTGGCAAGATCGCGGCCGAAGGGTTTTTCCACCACGATGCGGCTGTCGGCATCGGCGATGCCATGCAGATGCAGACGCTCCGCCAGATCGCCGAACAGCGCGGGCGCGACCGAGAAATAGAAGGCGCGCACCGCACCCTGCCGCATCAGCGCGGCCAGCACGGGCCAGCCGTCTTCCCCTTTGGCATCAATGGCCACATAGTCCAGACGGCTCAGAAACTCTGCAATGGCAGCCGGGTCCAGCTTGTCACCGGCCACAAACTCCTCGATCGCCTCACGCACCAGCGCCTGAAACCCGGCCCTGTCCATCGCGGACCGCGCGGCGCCGATGATTCTGCTGTCTGCGGGCACCTGTCCTGCCAGATAGCGGCGATAGAGGCCGGGAAGGATCTTGCGGCGCGCCAGATCGCCGGTGGCTCCGAAAATCACGAGGTCGAACGTTTCGACCGGGATGACGCGTGAAACCATGGGCCTCTCCTCGCAGCTTTGCGGCGCTGCGCCGCAAGTATGTTAGCGCTAACGATCCGCCTTTTAGCCGCTTCGCATCTGCAAGTCTAGCACTCGCTGCGGGAAAGCGGAATGGCGTGGCGCTTTCATCGCAAGAAGCTGCTCAGGCCTCCAGCTCGGCATCCCAGTACAGATAATCCATCCAGCTTTCATGCAGATGGTTCGGCGGGAAGCGCCGGCCGTGGGCCTGCATCTCTTCCGCGCTCGGCGGCACGGGTTTGCGCATCAGGCGCATGCCGACCTGTTTCAGCGTCTTGTTGCCCTTCTTCAGATTGCAGGGCGAGCAGGCGGCAACCACATTTTCCCAGCTCGTAATGCCCCCCTTGGACCGTGGCAGCACATGGTCAAACGTCAGATCGCCCTTCGATCCGCAGTACTGGCATTTGAATTCGTCCCTCAGAAAAAGATTGAAGCGCGTGAAAGCCACGCGCTTCTGGGGTTTGACGAATTCTTTCAGCACGACGACCGAGGGGATGCGGAACTCGGCCCTCTGACTGTGCACCACCGCATCATATTCGGCGAGGATCTGCACCCGGTCCAGACAAACCGCCTTGATGGTTTCCTGCCAGGGCCAGAGGCTGAGCGGATAATAGGACAAGGGGCGATAATCGGCATTCAGCACAAGCGCAGGGTAATGCCGCAGTGCCGCGGGTTCCCGCACGAAACTGGTTCTGAAATCACCGTCCATTCATCGACTCCGCCATCGTCCCGCCTGCCGTCCCGGCAGTCAGGGCGGGGAGTCCGCCCCGACAGGGGAAACTATATATCGCGTCCGGCGACAGGCAAGCCCCATAGTGTCGGGCATGGTTCTGGCAGGGCCCTGTAACGTCGTGATGACGAAAGCGGCAGATGTCCGGCTCAGCGCGTCTCTTTCGGGCGCAGCGCAAACCAGATCAGCGCGCCGCCGGCCAGAACGAGGAAGGGCAGCATCGCCATGTTGACCGCCGACCAGCCCGCCTGCACCGAACCGCCCGAGCAGTTCATCAACCCGCCCGAGGCGAAGGAGGCCATCGACACCCCGCCGAAAACCACGAAATCGTTCAGCCCCTGCATGGTGCCGCGCTCTGCCGCGGTGTGATGCCCCGCCAGCATGCTGGTGGCGCCGATGAAGCCGAAGTTCCAGCCAATCCCCAGAAGGACCAGCGCGATATAGAAGTTCTCAAGGTTCACCCCGGACATGGCCACCGCCCCCGATCCGGCAAGGATCAGCAGACCAAGCGCAATCACCTTCTTCACCCCGAGGCGCGCGATGATATGGCCGGTCACGAAAGATGGCGCATACATGGCAAGCACATGGGCAGACACGATATTCGCCGCATCCGAGGTTTCGAAGCCGCAGCCCACCACCGCCAGCGGCGAAGAGGTCATCACGAGGTTCATCAGCGCATAGCTGACGGTGGCGCAGACCATGGCGACGATAATCGCCGGATCGCGCAGCAGCTCGCGCCGTGTGCGTCCCGCTGCTGCCCCGGTCCCGCGCACCGCCGGACGGGTGCTTTTCAGCGCCCCGAACAGGAACAGCCCTGCGAGGTTCAGTGCGATCACCGTCAGATAGCTGCCAAGGAACGGCACGACCATGGCCTGCGAGGTCAGCTTCACCAACTGCGGCCCGAAGATGGCCGAGGCCAGCCCCCCCGCCATCACCCCGGAAATCGCCTTGGGCCGGAACGCCTCTGACGCCGCATCGGCTGCCGCGAAACGGTAAAAACCCTGCGCCGACATATAGCCGCCGGTCAGCAGGCTCGCCGCCGAAAACACAGCGAATGATCCGATATACAGCCCGTAGGCAGCCACCGCCGCCCCGGCCGCCCCGGCCAGCGCGCCCAGCACGAAACCGACGCGCCGCCCCCAGCGCTGCATCACCGCCGACAGCGGCTGTGCCCAGAGCATGGACCCGATGACGGTCAGCGAGATCGGCAATGTGGCCCAGCACGGGTTGCCCGCCAGCTGGCTACCCGCCAGCCCGCCGATTGTAAAGATCACCGGCATCTGGGCGCCCAGAACCGCCTGCGCGGCCACGAGAACCCACATGTTGCGGCGGGCGATGCTGTCATTCGGAAGGGATGTCGCGCTCATGGCGGCAGCTAATCCGCCCGAGCGCCCTTGCGCAAGGGGCAAGCGCGCCCCTAACCTGCGGCAAATCGGGGGAACCATGGTCGGACGTATCATCGAGGGACCGGCAGATATTGCCGAGGGCATGGACTGGCTGAGCCGCCATGACCGCAGATTCGCCGAGGCACATGCTCTGACCGGCGATCTGCCGCTGCGCCGACGCCCCGAGGGCTTTGCCGAACTCCTGTCCGCCATCGTCAGCCAGCAGGTTTCGGTCGCCTCCGCCCGCGCCATCTGGGGCCGGATGGAGGCGGCGGGCTTCACCACCCCCGAAGCAGTACAGACGGCCTGCGACGAAGACCTGCGCGGTTGCGGTCTCTCCCGCCCGAAACTGCGCTATGCGCGGGCGCTTGCGGATTCGGGGCTGGATTTCCCGGCGCTGCGGGCGATGCCGGATGACAGGATCATCACGCAACTCGTTGAACTGCCAGGGATTGGCCGGTGGACCGCTGAAATCTACGCTATGTTCAGCCTCGGCCGCGCCGATGTCTTCGCTCATAACGACCTCGCCTTGCAGGAGGCGGCGCGGCTGCTTTTCAATCTCGAAAAGCGCCCCAATGAACGTGAGATGCGCGTGATCGCCGCCGAATGGTCACCGTGGCGGGCGGTTGCAGCGCGGCTGCTCTGGGCCTACTACCGTGTGGCAAAGGACCGCGAAGGGATCAGATGATGCTGCAATCGAAACGCAAGGCGCCGCAATCGGGCAAGGCAAAATCCATGGTGATCTTCGTCCATGGCTATGGCGCCGACGGCGATGACCTGCTGGGTCTCGCCGACCCGCTGGCGCCGCATCTGCCCGATACCGTGTTCTACAGCCCCAACGCCCCTGAACCCTGCGTCGGCAACCCTTTCGGCTATCAGTGGTTCCCGATTCCGTGGCTGGACGGATCTTCGGAAGAAGCGGCGCAGGCCTCGATGGCCGTCTCGCTTGAAAAGCTGAATTCTTTCATCGACGCGAAGCTGGCGGAAGAGAAGATCGGCATAGAAGCCCTTGCCCTGGTTGGATTTTCGCAAGGCACGATGATGAGCCTGCATCTCGCCCCGCGCCGCGACAACGCCATGGCGGGCGTCGTCGGCTTCTCAGGCCGCCTGCTGGTGCCGGAACTGCTCGGCGCTGAAGCGCAGGTGAAGCCGCCAATCCTGCTGATCCACGGCGATGCCGACGAGGTCGTGCCTTTCGAGGATATGGGCCGCGCCGGCGACGCTCTGGTCTCGGCCGGGTTCGAAGTTTATGGCCATGTCATGAAAGGCACTGGTCACGGCATTGCCCCCGACGGGCTGCAAGTCGCCCTGTCCTTCCTGCATGACAAGCTGCCCGGCTGAGATTTGAGTATTTGGGCAAGAAGCAAGGCGCATCCGGTCTTGCTTCTTGAAAAAATACTCCCGCCGGAGGCATCCGACAACGCCGCAAGCTTGCCGCCGGAAGTTAGAAACGCCCGGTAAGGCTTTGCCAAAGAAGACGTTTGCGGCGCGTGAACTCGGACAGATCCAAGGAGCCATCCGCCACCCGTGCGGGTTCCTGCGCGGCAAGCACAAGAACTGGCCGCGTCAGGAAGGCGGCCAGCGCCGCACCGCGTGGGATAGGGCCGCGCACTGTATCGAGGCGCGCAAGCCCTTCGCGGGCCAGCGCTGCGACGCCAGCAGGCGTCCCGTCAACCAGCGGAATGCGTCCCAGCGTTTCAAGCTGGGGCACCGCGCGCAGGTAATTGGCCAGGGCCTGCGCAGCGCCCAGACTGCGCGCTGCGGGCTCCGCCCGGTCCGGCGCGCCCAGAGCTTTCGCCGCGAGCCACAGCAAACCCCCCCCGGTTTCCTCTAGATACCGCCACAGCGCGGCGGCATCGGCATGTGGTTCGCGCCAGACATCCCATTGACGTGCGGCGACCATCCCGTCCAGAGCTTCGACCGGCAAGCCTTTGTCACGGATCAGCTTTCCCAGCGGTGTCATGACCTCATGCGGCTGCCCGCAACCTGCCGCTGCGGCCTCGACCGCATCGCGCCACCATTGCAGGCGCATTTCGGCGATCATCGGCTCTTTGCTCGCCCAGGGCGCACGCGCAACCTCGGCATTGAAGGCGTAGAGCACCGCCAGCGCCGGGCGATCCGCCACCGGCGCAGCCATCAATGCGGCGAAACGCTCCGGGTCGGCGCGCTGCACGATTTCGGCGCAGGCCTCGCTCATGCGGCGCCCTGATCGCGGATCAGCTTCCACTGGATCGCATCGAGCAGCGCCTCGAAGCTCGCGTCCACGATATTCGGGCTGACACCCACGGTAGACCAGCGCCGACCCTGACCATCCTCGCTGTCGATGATGACACGCGTGACCGCCTCGGTGCCGCCCTGGGTGATGCGGACCTTGAAGTCCACCAGCTTCATGTCGTCGATACAGGCCTGATACGGTCCCAGATCCTTGGCCAGCGCTTTGTAAAGCGCGTTGACCGGGCCGCGGTCGGTGCCAGCCTCATCCATGCTTTCCGAGACGGACAGCATCTTGTGACCGTCGATCTTCACCACCACCACCGCTTCCGACAGGGAAACCATGCGGTCGTATTTGTTCTTCCGCCGCTCGACAGTGACACGGTAGCGTTTCACCTCGAAGAATTCAGGGCAGAGGCCCAGCTCGCGCCGCGCCAGCAGCTCGAAACTCGCCTGCGCGCCGTCATAGGCGTATCCCTCGTCCTCGCGGGTCTTGATCTTGTCGAGGATCAGGGCAAGGCGCGGGTCGTTCGGCGCAACCTCGATCCCCGCCGCCGCCAGCCGGGCGCGCAGGTTCGATTGCCCCGCCTGATTGGACATCGGGATCAGGCGCTCGTTCCCTACCAGCGCAGGGTCGATATGTTCGTAGGTCGTGGGGTCTTTCACGATGGCGCTGGCATGCAGCCCCGCCTTGTGGGCAAAGGCCGAAGCGCCGACATAAGGGGCGCTGCGCAGGGGTACCCGGTTCAGGATATCGTCGAGCATGCGCGAGGTCTTGACCAGCCCCGCAAGTGCCGCGTCGCTGACGCCGGTGTCCAGCCTGTCACGGAACGGCGCCTTCAGCATCAGCGTCGGGATCAGCGTGGTGAGGTTGGCATTGCCGCAGCGCTCGCCCAGGCCGTTCAGCGTGCCCTGCACCTGCCGCGCGCCCGCCAGCACGGCAGCCAGCGAATTGGCCACCGCATTGCCGGTATCGTCATGGCAATGGATGCCCAGCCGGTCGCCCGGAATGCCAGCCGCGATCACGGCGCGGGTGATGGTGCCCACTTCTTCGGGCAGTGTGCCGCCGTTGGTATCGCAAAGCACGATCCAGCGCGCCCCCGCCCCGAACGCGGCTTTCAGACAGTCCAGCGCATAATCCGGGTTGGCCTTGTAGCCGTCGAAGAAATGTTCGGCATCAAACAGCGCCTCCCGCCCCTTCGTGACCACATGGGCCACGGAGGCGCGGATATTCTCCACATTCTCGGGCAGGGTGATGCCTAGCGCGGTGGTGACATGGAAGTCATGGGTTTTGCCGACCAGACAGACCGCAGGGGTTTCCGCATCCAGTACCGCCGCCAGCACATCGTCATTCTCGGCCGAGCGACCTGCGCGTTTCGTCATGCCGAAGGCGGTGAAGGTGGCGCGGGTTTGCGGCCGGTCGCGGAAGAAATCACTGTCGGTCGGGTTGGCGCCTGGCCAGCCGCCCTCGATGTAATCCACCCCCAGCGCATCCAGCGCGCGGGCGATCTGCTGTTTTTCCGATAGCGAGAATTGCACGCCCTGCGTCTGCTGGCCATCGCGCAGGGTGGTGTCGAACAGGTAAAGATGCTCGCGCATGACAGGCTGGCTTTCGGTCATTCAGTCTTCATCGACCACGCGGAAGATCGCGGGCACGGCAGGGCACGGGCGCATCTCGTTGCGGATCACATCCGACAGGCGGGTCTGGTGCAGGAACACATAGACATGCGCCGAAAGACCCTCCCACAGCCGGTTGGTCAGCGATTGCGCCCGCGACCCCGACACGCCGCCCGAGGCCCCGGCCCCGGTGTGCATGGCGTTCACAGTTTCCTCGACCGCCTCCATCACCTCGGACACGCGGATGTCCGAGGGGCTTCGCGACAGCCGGTAGCCGCCGCCGGGGCCGCGCACCGCCTCCACCAGACCGGCGCGCCGCAGCTTGACGAAAAGCTGTTCCAGATAGGGCAGCGAAATATCCTGACGCTTCGAAATCTCGGCCAGCGACACCAGATCCTCGGGTTTCGCCAGCGCCAGATCGGCCAGAGCCACCATGGCATAGCGGCCTTTCGTCGACAGTTTCATCGCCCGCTTCCCCCAAATCCATTGACGCCACCGGCAGGGGCGCTTAACTCACCTGAACCCCCGGGGCCTTGCCCGACGGGACTTAATGGAACCGCCCGGATTGCGCAATCTCCGAAGGGCGGACGACAGTAAAGGCGACGAAATGCCCGAAGTGATCTTTGCCGGCCCGGAAGGCCGTCTCGAAGGCCGTTACCACCCGCAAAAGGAACGCGACGCCCCGATTGCCATCGTCCTGCATCCGCACCCGCAATTCGGCGGCACGATGAACAACAAGGTGGTCTACAACCTTCATTACGCCTTCTACAACATGGGCTTCACCGTACTGCGGTTCAACTTCCGCGGCGTGGGGCGCAGCCAGGGCGAGTATGATCAGGGCATTGGCGAGCTGTCGGACGCCGCCTCGGCGCTGGATTACCTGCAAAGCATGAACCAGAACGCCAAGCATTGCTGGGTCGCCGGCTTCAGCTTCGGCGCCTGGATCGGCATGCAGCTTCTGATGCGGCGGCCAGAGATCACCGGCTTCATCAGCGTGGCGCCGCCGGCGAACATGTATGATTTCAGCTTCCTCGCGCCCTGCCCGTCCTCGGGTCTCATCATCAACGGCACCGCCGACCGCGTGGCACCGCCGAAGGATACCGTGAGCCTCGTGAACAAGCTGCACGAGCAGAAGGGCATCACCATCACCCACGAACAGATCGAGGGCGCGGATCACTTCTTCAGCAATGAAGAGGCGCATATGAAGCCCATGATCGACACGGTGTCCAGCTATGTGACCCGCCGTCTGGGGGAAGGCAGCCGCTGACATGGGCGTGACCGAGGATCTGGCCGACGCCCTTGCCCGCGACGTTCTGGCCGCACAGGACGAGATGGAGCAGGAGCGTTTCTATCTCGATGTCGCCAAGATGCTCGCCACCGTCTCGCCTTCGATGGAAGAGGCGTTCATGACCGCTGTGCGCGTGCGTCTGGCCGAACGCCGGGCGCGCGACTACCTCAACCGCCGCCTTGGCGCCCATCGCAAGGGAGCCGCCGGGTGACCGACCGGCTGACCGCGCAGTTCGCCTTTCTGAATGCCGCCGATGGCCTGAAATCGGTGGACCGCGCCAATGTGCTGATGGATGGCAGCCGGGCGGAGAACAGCGCCGAACATAGCTGGCATCTGGCGCTTTGGGCGCTGGTGCTGGGCCATGGTCTGCCCGAGCTTGACCGGGCGCTGGCCATGCTGGTGCTGCATGATCTGCCCGAGGTCTATTGCGGCGACCATCCCATTCATCTGATCGACAACCCCGATAAGGTCGCACAAGCCGAGGCAGCGGCGGCAGACCGGATTTTCGGCCATGCGCCGCCCGATCTGGCCGCACCATTGCGCGCCCTTTGGGATGAATTCGAGGCGGGCACGACACCCGCCGCGCGCCTGGCCAAGCGGCTGGATCATGCGCAGCCGCTGATGCAGGTGCTGATGTCGCCCTGCCCGCCCGCCGATCATCTGGATGTCGTGCGCGACAATCTTGCCACCGGCCGCGCCGCACGGTTCCGGCAGGAATGGCCGGAGTTCTACACCCATGCAGTTGACCTTCTGGCGGGTGGTCCGGGCACCGCAGGCCCCGACCTGCGCGCACGGCTGGCCTTTCTGGCCGAGGCGGACCGGCTGAAATCGGTGACCCGCGCCACCACGCTGGTGGATGGCTCGCGCTGCGAAACTTCGGGCGAACACAGCTGGCATCTGGCGCTTTATGCACTGGTGCTGGCCGATCAGGCGGCGCCCGCAGTCGATATTGCGCGGGTGATGCGCATGCTGATCCTGCACGATCTGGTGGAAATCGACGTGGGCGATGTGCCGATTCATTCGGCGGATGGCAAGGCGCATGGCTCGACCCAGACACAGGCCGCCGAAGCCGCCGCTGCGGACCGGCTGTTCGGCCTGCTGCCCGTCGCCACCGGCACCCATCTGCGCGCCCTGTGGGAAGAGTTTGAGGCGACTGAAAGCCCCGATGCCGTTTTCGCCAAAAGCCTTGACCGGGTGCAGCCGGTGATGGCGAACCTGATGTCGGGCGGCGGGACGTGGATCACCTATCAGGTCACCGCCACGCAGCTTGAATCCCGCGTGGGTGTGAAAGTCGCGCGCGGGGCGCCCGCTCTCTGGCCCTGGGTGCGGGCGCAGGCAGCGCCGTTCTTTGGCACCTGATCAGGGCAGCCTCCCCTTCTGTTGCATCTGCGGCAGCATGTCGCGCAGGGTGTTCCCCTGCGCCAGCCAGCCGCGCACTGCGCAGGTGGACGCCACATAAAGCGCCAGCGCCCCTTCGCCCTTCACCCCGGATCGGCGGGAAAACTCGCGGTGATTTCGCGGCAGCGGCACCTGCCGCCCCGCGCAGGCAGCCGCATCGGCTGCCTGCGCGGGCTCGCCCGAAATCAGCACCGCCGCGCCCTCGTCGAACCAGATCGGCAAGGCGCCGGTCAACAGGCCCAAGGGCGGAATGGCGCTGTGCAGCGTGGCATGGGTCAGCTCGTGACTGAACACCCCTGCCGACTTCGCGCCCTTCGAATTCACGGTGATGAGGCTGTAGCCATAGGTCATACCCCGCGTGGTATAATTGTTCCGCCGGTCGCAGGCCCGCGTAGTGCACACCAGCCATTCCGGGCGCGCCACGCCCCCCAGCGCCTTGCCGACCACCTTTTCGGCCGCGGCAATATCCCGCCGGATTCGGGCAATCGCCGCCGGTTTCGCCGCGCGGTCGATCCAGAGACCCGGCGCGACCTCGGTCATACCCTCTCGGCTGGGCAACAGACCCGCCTGCACAGGTAGTCCGAACAGGATTGCTGCCACGACACCCGCCAGCCAGAACCGTTTCACTGCCCACCCCCCGTTGCGGCACCGACCCATCGGCGCATTTTGGTATGCAATTGCATACCGGGCTTCCCTTGCCGCAGTTTTTCCTTTATGCAGCCTCCATCCGAATCCTCAACCTGAAAAGGCCAGGCGCATGACCAAGATCAAGGTGGCGAACCCCATCGTCGAGATGGACGGCGATGAAATGACCCGGATCATCTGGGATTTCATCAAGAAGAAGCTGATCCTGCCCTATCTGGATGTCGACCTGCTCTATTACGATCTCGGCATCGAAGAGCGTGACCGCACCAATGACCAGATCACCATCGATTCCGCGCTGAAGACCAAGGAAGTCGGCGTGGCGGTGAAATGCGCCACCATCACCCCCGATGAACAGCGGGTCGAGGAATTCGGCCTGAAACAGATGTGGAAGTCGCCGAACGGCACGATCCGCAACATCCTCGGCGGTGTGATCTTCCGCGAGCCGATCATCTGCAAGAACGTGCCGCGTCTGGTTCCGGGCTGGACCCAGCCGATCGTCGTCGGACGTCACGCCTTTGGTGACCAGTATCGCGCCACCGACTTCCTGTTCCCGGGCAAGGGGAAGCTCACGATGAAATTCGTGGGCGAAGACGGCACTGTGATCGAACGTGATGTGTTTGACGCCCCCGCCGCCGGTGTGGCCATGGGGATGTACAACCTCGACCAGTCGATCATCGACTTCGCCCGGTCCTCGATGAACTATGGCCTCATGAAGGGCTGGCCGGTTTACCTCTCGACCAAGAACACCATCCTCAAGGCCTATGACGGCCGTTTCAAGGATCTGTTCGCCAAGGTCTATGCCGAAGAGTTTGAAGACAAGTTCAAGGCCGCTGGCATCCATTACGAACACCGCCTGATCGACGACATGGTGGCTTCGGCGCTGAAATGGTCGGGTGGCTATATCTGGGCCTGCAAGAACTACGACGGTGACGTGCAGTCGGATACCGTGGCGCAGGGCTTCGGTTCGCTGGGCCTGATGACCTCGGTGCTGATGACGCCCGATGGCAAGACGGTCGAGGCGGAAGCGGCGCATGGCACCGTGACCCGTCACTACCGTCAGCATCAGGCGGGCAAGGAAACCTCGACCAACTCCATCGCGTCGATCTTCGCCTGGACCGGCGGCCTGAAGCACCGCGCGAAACTGGACGGCAACGAAGCGCTGGCCACCTTCGCCACCACGCTGGAGAAAGTCTGCGTGCAGACCGTGGAAGACGGCTGGATGACCAAGGATCTGGCGCTGCTGGTTGGCCCCGACCAGAAGTGGCTCACCACCATGGGCTACCTCGAAAAGGTGGACGAATACCTCAACAAGGCTCTGGCGGGCTGACGCCGGTGCGGGGCGGCCTTCGGGCCGCCCCTTTTCGTTTCACCATAGGGTATGCTGCATCCCCGGCGGCATCGGGGGCGAAGCCGCCTTTGGCGGCAATCCGATGTCACGGCGCATGCGGTCATCAAGATCCTGGAACTGCGCCGCCAGTGGCCGCCGGGGTGCGGGGCGCAGCAGCGCCAGCGCGGCGGCGATGAACACGCGGCGCGCACCAAGGCTGTGGATCAGGGCATGGATTGCCGGAAGGCTTTCATCTTTGGTCATGGGATTTCCGGTGCGGATCACGCAACCGGCCTCTGCTGTTAGGTTGAAAATGACCGGACAGAGGTGCGACATCACGGCCAATGGCCCGTCACGCGCGCTTTGTGAAAGAAGTCCGGTCAGGGGTTCAGACGGTTGGCCACATGGGGCCGGTGAACTGCGGTCAGGCTCGGGCCAGGACGCGGGTTCGCTGCGAAGCTCGGGCAATGGCTGCTGCCGAGTTCACGCCGGTCGAAAGGGCGTATGCGTTGTAAACCATGATCCGCCCTCCCTGTCTGAATTGCCGGATGCGACCCTGCTTGCACGGCAGCCCCGTCCGGGGCAAAGGAATTCGCCCGACGTGGCCGTTCTGCACTGCTGACGTGGCTTCAGCGCAACAGCGCCGATACAGGAGCGCCCAATGACCCAGACCGCCAAGGTCAGCCGCCATTCGATGATCGAGGATGCCCAAGGGATTGCCTATGGTACCGTCATGGCTTCCTTCGGCATCGTGATCCTGACGCATCTGGGCCTTGTCACCGGGCAAACGGCGGGGCTTGCGGTGCTGATCTCTTACGCGACCGGCTGGGGGTTCGGCCCGGTGTTCTTTGCAATCAACCTGCCCTTCTATCTGCTGGGCTGGCTGCGTATGGGTCCGGCCTTCACGATCAAGACCTTCCTCGCCGTTGCCTGCCTGTCGGGGCTGAGCATGGTCATGCCCGGCTGGATCGGCTTTGAGCATCTGAACCCGGTTTTCGGCGCGGTGCTGTTCGGCCTGGCCTCCGGTTCGGCGCTGCTGGCACTGTTCCGCCACGGGGCGAGCCTTGGCGGAATCGGAATTCTTGGCCTGATGATCCAGGATCGCTGGGGGTTTCGCGCGGGCTGGGTGCAGCTGGGTTTTGATGCGCTGTTGTTCACTATCGCCCTCTGCCTGCGGAATGTGCCGACGGTCGCGCTCAGCTTCATGGGTGCGGTGGTGGTCAATCTGGTCATCGCAATCAATCACCGCCGCGACCGCTATATCGTCGCCTGACTCCCGCGGGCCTGGCCCTGCACGGCACACAGATCAGCCTTGCAGAATGCGCGCTGCTCATTTCGCTGCGATGCGGCATATTTAGGTCATGAATGCTGACCTTCAATTCACCCCTCGCCACTCGCTGCTGGAAGATGCCCAGGGCCTGACCGCCGCCGCCATACAGGCGGCGCTGGGTATCCACCTGCTGCGTGCGGCCGGCTTGATCACAGGCGGCACCGCCGGGGTCGCGCTGTTGCTGTCTTATGCGACAGGGTGGAACTTCGGTCTGACCTTCTTCGCCGTCAACCTGCCCTTCTATGCCTTCGCCTGGATGCGGCGCGGCGCGGTCTTTGCCCTGAAGAGCTTCGTGACCGTCACCGCCGTCTCGCTTCTGGCCAGCGCGCTTGTAACATGGCTGCCGCTTCCCGGCATTCATCCTGCCGTCGCCGCGATCCTGTTTGGCGTGGTCGCGGGTGTCGGCCTGCTGGGCCTGTTCCGGCACGCCTCCAGCCTTGGCGGCGTGTCCATCGTGGCGCTGATCCTGCAAGACCGGCTGGGCCTTCGCGCGGGCTGGGTCCAGCTGGGGTTCGACCTCACCCTGTTCTTCATTGCTCTCACTGTCCTGCCCCTCGACAGGGTGCTGTGGTCGGCGCTCGGCGCGGCCATTCTGAATTTCATCGTGGCCATGAACCATCGCCGCGACTGGTATATCGTCACCTGAACCGGCCTTTTGCACAGGTTTCACTGGCGTTTCCGCCTGACCTCCTGTAAGGCGCCCCCAAACCCATTCTGTGAAAGAGACCCCTCCGATGGAGCTTCGCAACATCGCGATCATCGCGCACGTTGACCATGGCAAGACGACCCTCGTGGACGAATTGCTGAAACAGTCCGGCGCTTTCCGCGAAAATCAGGCCGTCAGCGAACGCGCCATGGACAGCAACGATATCGAGCGTGAGCGCGGGATCACCATTCTGGCCAAGGCCACCTCGGTCGAATGGAATGGCAACCGCATCAACATCGTCGACACCCCCGGTCACGCCGATTTCGGCGGCGAAGTCGAGCGCATCCTGAACATGGTGGATGGTGTGGTGCTGCTGGTCGATGCCGCCGAAGGCCCGATGCCGCAGACCAAATTCGTGACCTCCAAGGCACTTGCCCTTGGTCTGCGCCCCATCGTAGTGCTGAACAAGGTCGACAAGCCCGATGCCGAACCCGACCGTGCGCTGAACGAAGTGTTCGACCTCTTCGCCAACCTTGGCGCCAGCGACGAACAGCTCGACTTCCCCCATCTTTATGCCTCGGGTCGTGCCGGCTGGGCCGATGACAGCCTCGACGGTCCGCGCAAGGATCTGACGGCGCTGTTCGAACTGGTCGTGCGTCACGTTCCGGCGCCGAAACAGCTCGCCAAGGCGGCCGAGCCGTTCCAGATGCTCGCCACCACCCTGTCGGCTGACCCGTTCATCGGCCGTATCCTGACCGGCCGCGTCGAAGCGGGCACGCTGAAAGTTGGTGCCTCGCTGAAGGCGCTGACCCGCACGGGCGAGCGGATCGAACAGTTCCGTGTCACCAAGATCCTCGCCTTCCGCGGCCTCGGCCAGCAACCCATCGACGAGGCGGTGGCAGGTGACATCGTCACCATCGCCGGCATGACCAAGGCAACCGTGGCCGATACGCTCTGCGATCTGTCGGTCGATACCGCCCTGCCCGCCCAGCCTATCGACCCGCCCACCATCTCGGTGACGTTCGGCATCAATGACAGCCCACTGGCAGGCCGCGACGGTAACAAGGTGCAGTCGCGCGTCATCCGCGAACGGCTGATGAAAGAGGCCGAAACCAACGTCGCGATCCGCATCGAGGACACCCCCGGCGGCGAGGCCTTCATCGTCTCGGGCCGCGGCGAACTTCAGATGGGTGTGCTGATCGAGAATATGCGCCGCGAAGGGTTCGAACTGTCGATCTCGCGCCCGCGCGTGATCTTCCGCGAGGAAGGCGGCCAGCGCCTCGAACCGATCGAGGAGGTCATCGTCGATGTGGATGACGAATATTCCGGCGCCGTGATCGACAAGCTGACTGGCGAGCGCAAGGGCGATCTGGTCGAGATGAAGCCGGCCGGCGTCGGCAAGACCCGGATCGTGGCCCACGTCCCCTCGCGCGGTCTGATCGGCTATCACGGCCAGTTCCTGACCGATACACGCGGCACCGGCGTGCTGAACCGCATCTTCCACGACTGGGCGCCGCACAAGGGTCCGATCCAGGGCCGCCGCCAGGGTGTGCTGATCTCGATGGAGAACGGCACCTCGGTCGCCTATGCACTGTGGAACCTCGAGGAACGCGGCAAGATGTTCATCGGCGCGCAGGAAGCCGTCTATGTCGGCATGCTGATCGGCGAACATTCGCGCGACAACGATCTGGAAGTGAACCCGCTGAAGGGCAAGAAACTTACCAACGTCCGCGCCTCCGGCACCGACGAGGCCGTGCGCCTGACGCCGCCGGTGCGCATGTCGCTGGAAGAAGCTATTGCCTATATCGACGATGACGAACTGGTGGAGGTCACGCCGAAGATCGTTCGCCTGCGCAAGCGCGAACTGGACCCGCACGAGCGCAAGCGCCAGGCCCGCGCCGAATAAGGGGGCTCTGCCCCCGCGCCTGCGGCGCTTCCCCGGAGTATTTCAGGCAAGAAGCAAATCATCTTGCTCCTTGTCCAAATACTCTGGGGGATGAGGCGAAGCCGAGGGGGGCAATGCCCCCTTTTTTCATGCGGCTGCGGCCAGTCGGCAGGGGAGGAACGGTTCGACCGTGAGGCCATCGCCTTCAAAGGTACAGAAGCTGGCCTCCGGGATTTCGAGCCAGTCCTGTTCGCCGCGTTCCAGCGGCTCGGACACCACGGCACGGCCCCCCCGTGTCGGGGACCAGCGGTGATAGAGGCTGGGCGCCTGTTCGTCAGTGGCATAGCGCATGGCATAGAGCCGCTGGCCATCGGACATTGCGACGGTCAGGCGCAAATGCGGGGCATCGCCCTTTTCACGGGCCAGCCGGATAAAAGCTGCCGCCGCGCGTTCCATCGCACCACGCGGATCTTCTTCCAGTCCCTCCGCCACGGCCGCGAGGAACAAGGCCTCGCTGTCGGTCGCACCTTTGCGTGCCGGGTAAAGCGTATCGGGGATCAGCATTTCGGCATGGCGACGGAAATTGTCATAGCCGCCGACCTGCCCGTTGTGCATGAAGCTCCATCGCCCCCAGGTGAAAGGATGGCAATTGTTGCGGCTGGTTGCGGTGCCGGTTGACGCGCGGACATGGGCGAGGAAAAGGCCGGATTTCACCGTCGCCACAAGGCTGCGCAGATTTGGGTCACTCCAGGCCGGCATGACATCGCGGTAAAGCCCCGGCTCAGGCCGGTCGCCATACCAGGCGATGCCAAACCCGTCGGCATTGATCGCGGTGCGGCATTCGGTGGCGCACTGGCTTTGGTGGATCAGGGAATGGCCGGGGCGGCTGACGATATCTTCCAGAAAGATCGGTGCGCCAATATAGGCGGCCCAACGGCACATTCACATCACTCCTGCGGCCGGTTGATCCGGTCGTCGCCTGTATTGCGGGGTTTCTGCACTCGCATCCTACAGCATGTGGCAGAAAAATGAAGATGGCATGACGCCTTGTCCGCGCTTGAAAACGGGAACAATTCCCGTGATCCTGCGAAATATGGAGAAACTTGACCATATCGACCGCCGCATCCTCGCCATCCTGCAAAGGGACGCCAGTCTTTCGCTGGAGGATCTGGGCGAAAGGATCGGCCTGTCCCGCAATGCGGTCTGGCGCCGGGTCAGGGCGCTGGAGGAAAGCGGCGTGATACGTGCCCGTGTCGCGCTGCTGGACCCGGAAAAGCTCGGGCTGGGCCTGACCGTCTTCATGATGATCCGGGCCGAGCGTCATACCCCCGACTGGCTGGAGAAATTCACCCGGGCCACGCGCGACATGCCGGAAATTCTGGGTGCCTACCGGATGACCGGCGATCTGGATTACCTGATCCGCGCGCGGGTGGCGGATGTGAAGGCGTTCGACCGGCTTTACAAGGATCTGATCGCGCGGGTCGAACTGCACGATGTCTCCTCCAGCTTTGTGATGGAGGAGACCAAGGAGACCACCGCGCTGCCGGTGTGAGGCAGCGCGGCGCCAAAGATCATTCGGCTTCTTCGACGACACACAGATCGCGAATGCTGGCGCCTTTTGCATGGGCCAGCGCCGCCTGATAAGCGTCGCTGTTGTAGCAGGCAACGGCAGCCTCCAGCGAGGGGAAGCGGGCAACCACGTTGCGCGCGCGGTCATTGCCTTCCAGCTGCACATAACGGCCGCCGCGGGCGAGGAAGGCCCCACCATGCGCGGCGATGGCCGGGCCGGCCTCCTTGGCGTATTTGCCGTAAGCCTCGGCGTCGGTGACGGTCACATGAGCAATCCACAGGGCAGTCGGCATCGGGTCAGCCTCCAATCACGGTTTCAACGGCGGCAATGGCCTGATCGGCCAGCGTGATGTCCGCACCGCCCGCCTGCGCCATGTCGGGCCGGCCCCCACCGCCCTTGCCACCCAGAGCCTCAGCCGCAGCCTTGACCAGTGTCACCGCCGACAGGCGATCGGTCAGATCCGCCGTCACACCGGCCGCCACGGCCGGTTTCGCGCCCGTATCAGCGATCAGCAGCACCGCACCAGAGCCGATACGGGCCTTCATCTCGTCGATGAGGCCGGGCAGATCCTTGCCGGAAACCCCCTGCATGACCTGAGCAATCAGCTTCACACCGTTGATTTCCCTGGCTTCCGGTCCGCCGGATTTACCACCCATCGCCAGTTCGCGGCGCAGGGTGGCAACCTCGTTCTCCAGCTTGCGGCGTTCGTCGAGCAGCGCGCGTGCGCGGTCGGCCAGTTCGGTTGCGGGCGCCTTCAGGACTGCGGCCACATCAGCCAGCAGCTTCTGCTGTTCCGCGACATAGGCCAGCGCCCCCTCGCCCGTCAGCGCCTCGATCCGCCGCACACCAGCCGACGAAGCACTGTCGCTGAGCAGAAGGAAGGCGCCGATCTCGCCCAGGCGGGCGACATGGGTGCCGCCACAAAGTTCAAGGCTATAGGTATGCCCATCGGTGCCCTTGCCTGAACCGGGCAGCGTGCCCATCGAAACGACGCGCACCTCGTCGCCGTATTTCTCGCCAAACAGCGCCTGTGCGCCTAGGCCACGCGCATCATCCGGGGTCATCACCCGGGTTTCCACGGCACCGTTCTGGCGGATGAAAGCATTCACCTCCGCCTCGACCTGCGCCAGTTCCTCGGGCGACAGCGCCTTGGCATGGGCGAAGTCAAAGCGCAGCCGGTCCGCCGCGTTCAACGAGCCACGCTGCGCGACGTGATCGCCCAGAATCCGGCGTAGCGCCTCATTCAGCAGGTGTGTGGCAGAGTGATTTGCGCGGATCGCGCCGCGACGCTTGTGCTCGACCTCCAGCTTGGCGGGCTGGCCGCGCAGGATCGACCCTTCGACCACCTCGGCCATATGGATGAACACACCGGCAGCCTTCTTGGTGTCGGTCACACGCGCAAGGCCGGTATCGGTGCGAATCAGCCCGCTGTCGCCGACCTGACCGCCGCTTTCGGCATAGAAGGGCGTCTGGTTCACCACGATCTGCACGGCAGCGCCTTGCGCCGCATCGCCAATCGCAGCACCATCCTTCACCAGCGCCAGGATCTGCCCCTCGGCAGTTTCGGTGTCATAGCCAAGGAATTCGGTCGTGCCATGCGCCTCGGCCAGTTCGAACCAGATCGCGGCATCCTTGGCCTCGCCCGAACCCGCCCAGGACGCACGCGCCTTGGCGCGCTGTTCCTCCATTGCCACGTCGAAACCGGCGACATCCACCGCCCGGCCCTTCTCGCGCAGCGCATCCTGCGTCAGATCCAGCGGGAAGCCATAGGTATCGTAAAGCTTGAAGGCCGCCGCCCCCGGCAGATCGCCGCCTTCCGGCAGCCGCGCGAGTTCGTCATCCAGCAGCCGAAGGCCACGATCCAGCGTGGTGCGGAACCGGGTTTCCTCCAGCTTCAGCGTCTCTTCGATCAGGGCCTGCGCGCGGGTCAGTTCCGGGTAATGCCCGCCCATCTGCCGCACCAGCGCCGGGACCAGCCGGTACATCACCGGGTCCTGGGCACCCAGCATATGCGCATGCCGCATCGCACGGCGCATGATGCGGCGCAGCACATAGCCGCGCCCTTCGTTCGAGGGCATCACGCCATCTGCGATCAGGAAGGAGGTTGAACGCAGGTGATCGGCGATGACGCGGTGATGCACCTTGCCGGGGCCGTCCGGGTCGCCGTTGGTGACATTGGCCGAAGCCTCGATCAGCGCGCGCATCAGATCGGTGTCATAATTGTCGTGCTTGCCCTGAAGCAGCGCGCCGATCCGTTCCAGCCCCATGCCGGTGTCGATCGACTGCATGTCCAGCTCGCGCTTCGAGCCATCCTCGAACTGTTCATATTGCATGAACACGAGGTTCCAGATCTCGATGAAACGGTCGCCATCCTCCTCGGCGCTGCCAGGCGGGCCACCCCAGATCTTGTCGCCGTGATCGAAGAAAATCTCGGTGCAGGGGCCACAGGGCCCGGTCGGCCCCATCATCCAGAAATTGTCATTGGTCGGGATGCGGATGATCCGGTCATCCGACAGGCCCGCGACCTTCTTCCAGATATTCGCCGCCTCGTCATCGGTGTGATAGACGGTGACCAGCAGCCGTTCCTTCGGGATATCGAAATCCTTGGTCAGCAGTTCCCATGCGAAAGGGATCGCCTCGGATTTGAAGTAATCGCCGAACGAGAAGTTGCCGAGCATTTCGAAGAAGGTGTGGTGCCGCGCCGTATAGCCGACATTGTCCAGATCGTTGTGCTTGCCGCCCGCCCGCACGCATTTCTGCGCCGTCGTGGCGCGCACATAGTCGCGTTTTTCCACGCCGGTGAAGCAGTTCTTGAACTGCACCATGCCCGAGTTGGTGAACATCAGCGTCGGGTCATTGCGGGGTACGAGCGGGCTCGAGTCCACGACCGTGTGACCGTTACGGCGGAAGTAATCGAGATAGGTGGACCGGATGTCGTTCAACGACGGCATGATGTCGAGGCTCCGCGGCTGCGCCCCTAGGGCGGGAATGCTGTTGCGATCCGTTTAGCGGCGTGGCGCGGGGCTGTCCACCATTGCAAGGGTCACAGGGCACGGGCACATGCAAAAAGGCGGTCCGTCACCAGACCGCCCCTTGAGTGTCGTCGCTTGCGGAATGAATTCGATCACATATCCACAACATCTTCCGAGCCGGGCTCTGACATGTGGAAATCCAGCCCGTTGGCGGCACGGATCTTGTCTTCGATCTCCATGGCGACGGTGGGATTGGCCTTCAGAAAATTCTTGGCATTTTCCCGGCCTTGGCCGATGCGCTCATCCCCATAGGAATACCACGAACCCGATTTCTCGACCACGCCGGCCTTGACGCCGATGTCGATCAGCTCGCCGGTTTTAGAGATCCCCTCACCATACATGATGTCGAATTCAACCTGCTTGAACGGCGGGGCCACCTTGTTCTTCACCACCTTCACACGAGTTGAGTTGCCCACCACCTCATCGCGCTCCTTGATCGCACCGATGCGGCGGATATCCAGACGAACGCTGGCGTAGAACTTCAGCGCATGACCGCCGGTGGTGGTTTCGGGATTGCCGAACATCACGCCGATTTTCATACGGATCTGGTTAATGAAAATTACCATGCAGTTCGAGCGGCCAATCGAGGCGGTCAGCTTGCGCATCGCCTGGCTCATCAGGCGGGCCTGCGCGCCAACCGTGGCGTCACCCATGTCGCCCTCAATCTCGGCCTTCGGGGTCAGCGCCGCGACCGAGTCGACCACCACGAGACTGACGGCGCCGGAACGCACCAGCGTATCCACGATCTCCAGCGCCTGTTCGCCGGTGTCGGGCTGGCTGATCAGAAGTTCATCAAGGTTAACACCCAGCTTACGCGCGTAGCTTGGGTCCAGCGCATGCTCGGCATCGACAAAGGCACAAACCCCGCCTTTCTTCTGCTCTTCCGCCACCACATGCAGGGTCAGCGTGGTCTTGCCGGAGCTTTCAGGCCCATAGATTTCGACAATGCGGCCTTTCGGCAGCCCGCCGATCCCCAGCGCGATATCCAGCCCCAGCGAGCCGGTCGAGGTCGCCTCGATCTCCATCGCCGGGTTCTCGGCACCGAGCTTCATGATCGAGCCCTTGCCGAACTGCCGTTCAATTTGTGCCAGCGCACTTTCGAGCGCCTTCTGCTTGTCCATATCGCGCTTTCCGTTCAGATCGAGCAGGGTTGCCGTTGCCATTTCTTCGGTCCTTATCCCATAGCCGCACGGTCTGGGCAATGTGCGGGCGCTTTGCAGCTTGTTCCCCTCTTGTTCCAGATTTTCCAGATCAAAACAAGAACAAATCTTCTGTCTCTTCCGTAAAATCAGCTTTTTCCCATTCGGGTTAAGAGATAGTTTACAAGGGCGGGGTCAGAGGCATCCCGATGTAAAAAAGAGGCAGGAATGCTCGTTTTCTGGCACCAGCGACTGACCATGCTGGCGACGCCCAAGACAGGGACCACCGCTATCGAGGCCGCGCTCGAATCGCTTGCTCATCTGGCGATTCAGCGGCCCCCGCAATTGAAACATGCGAACCTCCGCAAATATCACCGCTTTATCGGACCCTGGCTGGAAAGCACCGCGGGGAGGCCCTTCGACGTGATCGCGACGATCCGGGAGCCTCTGGACTGGCTTGGAAGCTGGTATCGCTATCGTCAGCGCGAGGATATTGGCGACGCGGCGAAAAGCACCGCCGGGATCAGTTTTGATCAGTTTGTTCGCGATTATTGCTCCGATGCCCCACCCGCCTATGCCGCCGTCGGCGCGCAGTCGCAGTTTCTGGCGCCGAAGAATGACAAGGGTCTGACCCGACTGTTCCGCTATGAGAGGATCGAGGATCTGATCCAGTTTCTGGAGGACCGGCTGAACTGTGAGATCCTTCTGCCCAGACTGAATGTCTCGCCCGTCATGGAACTTGGGCTGGACCCTGCAACCGAAAAGCTGCTGCGCAAGGTCGCCGCCAGGGAGTTCGAGCTATACGACACTGTCGCCAGCCAGGGCTAAGCACCCGATATTTCAGTGCAACTGCTGCTGCACCGTATCGGTCAGATCGCTGAGCGAGAAGGGTTTCGGAAGGAATACCGAATTTGGGATGCGCGCCTGCGACTGTGACAGGCAATCTTCGGCATAGCCGGACACAAAGACCACCCGCACATTCGGCCGCGTTTCCAGTGCCTGCCGGACCCAGCTTGGCCCGTCCATCCCGGGCATCACCACGTCGGTCACGAAGATATCGACATTCACCGCCGGGTCTTCCAGCGTTTTGAGGGCAGCTTCGGCGCTGTCAGCCTCAAGCACCGTATAGCCGCGCAGGCGTAGCGCGCGACTCGCAAAAGCACGCACCGGGGCCTCGTCCTCGACCAGCAGGACCACCCCTTCCCCCAACCGGGCCGGATTGCGACGAGAAGGTGCTGTTTTCTGTACCGTGCTCCCGGCGGAATTGATCGGGAAATAGAGATGGAACACGGTGCCGTGGCCGACTTCGCTGTCCACGAAGATGAAGCCACCGGACTGTTTGACGATTCCATAGGCCGTAGAGAGGCCAAGCCCCGTCCCCTCGCCGACCCGCTTGGTTGTGTAGAAGGGCTCAAAAACTTTCTGCAACCTCTCTGGCGATATGCCGCAGCCGGTATCGAGCACACGGATCACGGCATAGTCGCCAGGCGGAACCACGGCGCGGTCGCGCCGAAGCTCTTCTTTCAGGGTCAACGCCTCGGTCTCGATACGGATCGTTCCACCGTCCGGCATGGCATCCCGCGCATTGACGACAAGATTCATCAGTACCTGCTCCAACTGGCGCTTGTCGGCCCGGATCGGGCCGAGGTCCGGTGCATGGGCCAGGCTCAGACTGATCCGTTCACCAACCAGCCGGTTGAGCAAATGCGTCAGGTCAGAAAGCAGTTCCTGCAGGTCCAGCCGCTCTGGCTTCAGGGTCTGTTTACGCGAGAAGGCCAGTAACTGACCGACCAGACTCGCCGCACGGTTCGCGTTCTGATGGATCTGCACCAGATCGGCATATTCGGGATCGGCGCAGTCATGCCGCAACAGCAGAAGATCGCAATGCCCGGAAATCGCGGTCAGCAGATTGTTGAAATCATGGGCAATCCCCCCGGCGAGCTGTCCGATGGCCTGCATTTTCTGGCTCTGGACAAACTGGGCTTCCAAGGTTTTGAGCGCGGTTGCATCGGTCAGGACAGCCAATGCCAGTGGTCTGCCGCCTTCGACGATGCGCCGCAATGTGATCTGAAAAAAACGGTCTGTCTCTGCCGTACCAAGCCGCAACACCTCGGCCCCCGATGGCACACGCTCTGCCATGACGTCGGCCAGCCAGTCGGTGACCGGACGTCCCAGCCCCTCGAACAGGTCGGCAATACTGATATCCTGATCGGGTGCCAGCCCGATCGCCTCGCGCGCCGCGCGATTGGCGGACATGAGGGCCCCGTCCGCCGCGAATTTCAGAAGGGCCACGGGGACCGTTTCGAAATCGGTTGATGTCAGTTCGGCCTGTCCCGGCATCGGCAAAAGATAGATCTCACGCCGTTCGCCCGGCCCCTCGATCTCGGCCAGAATGGCCCTGATCTTGCCGTCCGCCCCGTCAACCTCGATCTCCTCGCCGCTGCGCAGGCGCGTGGTGGTGAAAATCCGGTCCAGATGCCGGGGGCGCCCGCCCGCGAGCCGCCGCATCGCCTCGTTGCTGAACAGGATTACCCCGGCCTTGTTTGCCACCAGCATGGGAAGGCTGAGCGTTTCAGCACCACGACCGACGCCCGTGCGATCCAGAAATTCCTCCAGCCGCCACAGGAACATTGTGGGACCGATCCGGTGACAACTGAGCCGGGTATGGGCATTGCGGGTCACCACATCCTCGCGCGCGGCGCCGCCGTTCATGGCGCGGCTTTGCAGCCGATAAAGCACCGAAGCCGGGCTGACGAAGTGATCCTGAAGCGAGGCCATCAGCGTGGTCCCGTCGCGGGGTCCAAATCTGGCCCGCGCGGCGGCATTCTGAAAACGGATCACACCCACGCCGTCCGTGGAAAAACATGGGGTCGCATCCTGCCCCATCAGCAGGCCCAGATCGCGTTCCAGCCGACGCAGGCGCAGCGCCTGCGCCAGGGTTATGCCGCGCAGGCCAAGGACCAGCAGGCAGAGCGTCATGCCGACACTGGCGGCAATCAGCCGGTTCTGCCCCGGCGGCGCCAGAGCGACCGTCACCGCGCAGCCCAGTGCCGCGGCCAGCAGAAGCCAGGCCCCCTGGCCCAGCCTTTGCGCGAAGGCCGTCACCGTTTCGGCCAGTGGACGCCGCGAGATGCCTGCGCCCACAAGGTTCCTGTCCACCATCCGCCCTCTCCGGGAATCGTCTGGCACCATTCGGCAGGGAAAAGGTTAACCGCCGCTTAACCGACGTCGGCCTCCCACAGCTCTTTGTTTCGAGCTTTACTGATCGCGCCGCAGCACGGCGACGAAGAAGCCATCGCCACCATCCAGCGGGGTCAGGCGGCGCTGGCTCGCGAGGCTCCAACCCGGTGATCTGGCCTGAAACGCAGCGATCTGGGCCTCGTTTTCGGCCCGCAGCAGCGAACAGGTGGCATAGGCCAGCACACCACCGGGCGCGACCAGTGTGGCGATACGGTCAAGAATCTGCGCCTGCACCGCGATCACTCCAGCAAGCCGATCGGGCGTCAGCAGCCACTTGCCCTCGGGCGCGCGGCGCCAGCTGCCGGAACCGGAACAGGGCGCATCGGCGAGGACAAGATCAAAAGGACCCTGCGGCGCCTCGGTCAGCGTCACGCGCGCTCCGGCACGTTTCGCCCGCGCGGGCAGGTCGCGCATCCGGCGCGGATCGGCGTCATGGGCAAACAGCTTCAGCCGCGCCCGCGCCGCCATGGCCAGCGTCTTGCCGCCGCCGCCCGCGCAATAGTCAAGCACGCGCTGGCCATCCGCCAGCGGCAGCGCATCCACCACCGCCTGCGAAGCGGCATCCTGCAACTCCACAATCCCATCGGCATAGGCGGCTGATCCGGCCACCTTGCGGGCGCCGCCCGTCACTTGCAGTGCGGTGGGCGACAGCGGATGCGGGACGGTTTCGATCCCCTCAGCCGCCAGCGCAGCCTGCGCGTCAGAGAGCGCACAGCGTGCGGTATTCACCCGCAGGAACACGGGCGCACGGTGACGCAGGGCTTCGGCAAGTGCCCGGAAATCCGCGCCCAGATCCTGTTCCATACGGGGGCCAAGCCAGTCGGGCAGATCGTGTGCGGCATAACCTTCGGGCGTCTGGCCCGCATCCGCCAATGTCAGCGGCGCGGGCGCATGGCCCTCGCCGGTGAAAAAACTCTCGGGGTCTTGCCCTGCCGAACGCAAGCCGCCGAGGATCAGCCCGCGTCCGGTCTCGCCGCCACCGAGCGCGGCGAAACTGCGCCGACAGCGCAGCGCGTCGAACACCAGATCACGCACCGCATTCCGGTCGCCAGATCCGGCAAAACGCGAGGCTCGGCCCCAGTTTGTCAGCGTCTGTTCGGCGGGTGAGCCCGCCAGAATACGATCCAGAATGCCGATGGCAGCAGAGAGGCGGGCGGCAGGCGTCATGCCGCCACCGCCTGCCAGCCTGTTCCGGCATGTTGCAGCCGCAGGAAGGGCTGGCCCGTTGCGCCTTCCTCCTGCCCCGGCAGACGCGCGTGACCGGCGCAGAAAACCCAGCCTTCTGCGGCGATCCGCTCCAGCGCGGCGAGACGGGTCGCCACCGCCTGCGCCGGGTCGACGTCGAATTTGGTGGCGATCCGCGGATCGGCAAGCTGGATATCGGCGCGGTGCAGCATGTCGCCCACCACCGCCACGCGATCATCGATCACCAGCCCGATCTGACCGGGCGTATGGCCAGGCAAGCCCCAGACCCGGACACCGGGCGCAATTTCCTCGCCGTCCTGCGCGCGGCGAATGCGGCTGGCGTTTTCCGCCAGCACACGACCCGAGGCTGCATGATCCTGTGCGGCCCAGTAATCGGCCTCCACCGCTCCCACATGCAGCCGGGAAGCGGAATATCCATCGCTCAGCAGCCCACCGCAATGATCGCCATGCAGATGGGTGAGGACCAGATCGCCGATATCATCCGGTGCCAGCCCCAGCGCGGCCAGCGCCCTGGCAACACGCCCGCCTTTGTCGCCATATAGCGCGCCCGAGCCGGTATCGATCAGCAGCGGCGCGGCACCCGGACGACGCAGCATATAGGCCTGCACCGGCAGGACAACTTCGTCCGGCAAGGCAGTGCCGCGCGGATCGGGAAAGAAATCCTGCCCGAAGCGCACGGCGCCGTCATAAAGCCGGATCAGCTCCGCCCCATCCCAGCGCAGGATGTCGCCCGTTGCCTGCATCAGCCGATCCGGTAGTTCGGGCTTTCGCGGGTGATCTGCACGTCATGGACATGGCTTTCCTTCAGCCCCGCCCCGGTGATGCGCACGAAATTGCAGCCCTGCCGCATCTCGGCCACCGTGCGGTTGCCGGTATAGCCCATGGCGGCGCGCAGACCGCCGACAAGCTGGTGGATCACGGCGGCGGCGGACCCTTTGTAGGGCACCTGCCCTTCAATCCCTTCCGGCACCAGCTTGTCGCTGGCGGCATCCTTCTGGAAGTAGCGGTCGGCCGAGCCGCGCGCCATGGCGCCAAGGCTGCCCATGCCGCGATAGCTTTTGAACGAACGGCCGTTCCACAGGATCACCTCGCCGGGGCTTTCATCGGTGCCCGCGATGGCCGAACCGACCATGGCGCAGGAGGCGCCGCCCGCGATGGCCTTGGCAAAATCGCCCGAATATTTGATGCCGCCGTCAGCGATGACCGGGATATCCCCTGCCGCGCCCGCGCTGTCCATGATCGCGGTCAGTTGCGGCACGCCCACGCCCGCAACGATACGGGTGGTGCAGATCGAGCCCGGCCCGATGCCGACCTTCACCGCATCGGCGCCAGCGCCGATCAGCGCGCGGGTTGCCTCGGCGGTGGCGACATTGCCTGCCACCACCTGAACGGTGTTCGACAGCGCCTTGATACGCTCCACCGCGCGGGCGACACCCTCGGAATGGCCATGCGCGGTGTCGATCACCACCATGTCCACGCCCGCGTCGATCAGCGCCTGGCTGCGCTCGAACCCGGCATCCCCCACGGTCGAGGCGGCAGCGACGCGCAGGCGGCCAAGCTCGTCCTTGCAGGCCTGCGGGTTCAGCACGCTTTGTTCGGTGTCTTTCAGGGTCAGGAGGCCGGTCAGCTTGCCCTTGCCATCGGTGACCAGAAGCTTCTCGATCCGCCGCGCCTTCATCAGGCTGATCGCCTGATCGCGGTCCACCGGCTCGCGCAGCACAGCGAGATTGTCGGCACTCATCATCACACTGACCGGGGTGCGGTCATCCGAAGCGAAGCGCATGTCGCGGTTGGTCACGATGCCAACCACGCGCCCCTCGGCATCGACGACCGGGAAGCCGGTGACGTTGTAACGATCCTGAAGCGCCTTGGCATCGGCCAGCGTCTGATCGGGCGTCAGCGTGATCGGGGAATAGACGATGCCGCTTTCGAACCGCTTCACCCGCCGCACCTCGCGCGCCTGTGCCTCGATGTCGAGATTGCGGTGGATCACCCCCAGACCACCCGCCTGCGCCATGGCAATCGCCATGCGTGCCTCGGTCACTGTATCCATTGCCGAGGAAAGCAGCGGGATATTCATGCGGATCTGCTTCGTCACGAAGGTGGATGTATCGGCATCGGACGGCAGCACATTGCTCGCCGCCGGAACCAGAAGCACATCGTCAAAGGTGAGCGCCTCGCGAATCTCCATGGGAGCCTCCTGAACGGGTCTATGGATGGGATCGTTTGGCGCTTCCCCATTTCACGGGGCGCAAGGAAGCGCAAGGGGAAATCATGCGCGCTGCGGGCGGAGGGGCCGCAAGGGGGCTGTCGGCCCCCTCGCCCCTCCGGGGGCTCCCCCCTGAGGATATTGTTGCCAAGATAAAGGCAGGTCCGTTTACCTTGGTCCAAATATCCTCGGGGTGAATTGCCGAAGGCAAGAGGGAGCGGAAAGCTCCCTTTCCAGCGGGGCTTGAGTGTCCCGCCCGGACGTGCAGGATGGCGCGGCGGAACGGAGGGCAGGATGCGCGTCGCCATTGTCGAGAATACGAAGGTCACCCATCACGGTCAGGTCGGCGTCGCCCTGCACGAGGCCGCGGCGCGGATCGGGCTCTACAAGCCCTGGGCCGATGGCCAGTTGCCTGATCCCGCCGATTACGATGCGCTGGTCGTCTTCGGCGGCGAACAGCACGCGCGGGCCGATGACAGCCACCCCTACCTGCCCGAACTCGCCCGCCGGATGCGGGCTTTTTCCGGGGCGGATCGCGCCGTTCTGGGCATCTGCCTTGGCAGCCAGCTTCTTGCGCGCGGTTTCGGGGCGGAGAACCGGATCGGAACGGCACCGGAATTTGGCTGGTGCAGCGTCGAACTGACCCCGGAGGGAGCCGCCGATCCGGTTCTGGGCTGCCTGCCCGAACGCTTCATCAGTTTCCAGTGGCATTCCGACACCTTCACCCTGCCCGACGGGGCGCTTCATCTGGCGCGCTCGGCCGGTGCCACGCAGCAGGCCTTTCGTCTGGGCCGGGCCACCTATGCCACGCAGTTCCATTTCGAGGCGCATCGCGGCGTGGTGGCTGACTGGGCGCGCGGATTTCCGGCGGTGATGGAAGGCATGTCTCCCGGCTGGCTGGACCGGCACCCGCAAGAGGCCGCGCGGGTCGGGGTTGAGGCTGACCGTAACGGCCTGATGCTGGCCCGGGCCTTCGTGGCGCGGATCTGAACCGCGCCCGGCAACGGTTGCCTGTCAGAGGAAATCCTCGGCCCCAAGCTGCGCGGCCGTGATCCCCATGACGGTGAGCGACAGCCCCGGCGCCCCGTCGAAAGTCAGCCGGACCACGCCTGGGATCGAGGTCTCGTTCACATCGCGGAACCGCAGACCATCCCCCAGATCAATCCGGTCCGCGCCATTGCGGAAATCGGCTATGGTGCCGATCCGCATCCGGCGCCATGTCGAGGATGCGCGAACGCCCCGCATCCCGCAGCAACTGACGATCGAGCTGCGTCCAGCGCTCGGCCCGGCAGCGGCTGCCGCCGGATGATGTCGCGAAGCTCGAAGGCAAACCGCTTGAAGGGCGACAGTGCCCTGGACTTCTGGTGAAGATGATGGAAGTCGAAACGCCAGCCATCCCGTTGTCGGCCACCGTGCTTGTGCACGAGGCCATAGAGCCAACGGTCTAGCCCGCCGGTCAGGTCGAAGTACGCCCGGTCGATGGTGAGGATGAGCGCATTGTCGAGCACGGCCTGGTAAAACCAGTCGGGCATCGGGCGTCTCGAGTGCATAGACGCGCGACTGGTTGGCAACCTGGGAGGATTGCACAGCAAGATCCATGATCACGATGCCGGTGACCAAGCCAATAATGGAACCTTGCCAGAGCCCGAAAATGAGGAAGGCCAGTATCACGAGCCCCGCGCCCATCGACACTACCACGGCGGGACCGCGCCTGTCTGAGAACCGGCCTGCGATAGGCGCGGAAAGTGCACCGACGACACCGACCAGCGCCAGAAGTCCTACAGCTGTTCCTCCGAGTTCATGCTGCGGCTCAGCCATCAGAAGCGCGAGGTTCGACCAAAAGCTGATGAAGGCCGCGAAGATCAGGAATTGCACCGCGACCACGCGCCGGAGAACGCTATGCTTGCGTACCAACGTCCAAAGAGAGCCAAGCAGGTGCAGATAGCTCAAGTCGGTCGTCGGCATCGCACGCGGACCTGATGCATCGCGCCCAGACCCTGCACCGCGCGCATTTCGACCCCAACGCGATCGAAACCGCGAGCCTGCTCAGCATCAAGACCGGCGGCTGCCCCGAGGACTGCGGCTATTGCTCGCAATCGGCCCATCACGAGACCGGGGTGAAGGCCACCAAGCTGATGGGAACCGAGGAGGTTCTGGCCGCCGCACAGCGCGCCAAGGCCTCGGGCGCGCAAAGGTTCTGCATGGGGGCCGCCTGGCGCAGCCCCAAGGACCGCGACATGGACAAGCTCTGCGACATGGTGCGGGGCGTGTCCGAGCTGGGGCTGGAAACCTGCATGACGCTGGGGATGCTGTCGCCCGAACAGGTCGCGCGGCTGAAGGCGGCGGGCCTCGACTTCTACAACCACAACATCGACACCTCGCCCGCGTATTACGCGCAGATCGCCAGCACCCGGACGATGGACGACCGCCTCGACACGGTCGAGCAGGTCCGCAAGGGCGGCATCAGGGTCTGCTGCGGCGGCATCCTCGGCATGGGCGAGGCCGAAGAGGACCGCATCGCCATGCTGGTGACGCTGGCGACGTTGCCCGCGCATCCCGACAGCGTGCCGGTGAACCTGTGGAACGAGATCGAGGGCGTGCCGGTGCAGGCGCGTGCCCAGGCCGTCGATCCCTTCGCACTGGTGCGCATCGTGGCGCTGGCCCGCATCCTGATGCCGGCCTCAGTCGTGCGGCTGCCTTCACCTCGCCCTTCTCGGCCCATCGGGCAGATTCATAGGTCGCGACGTTGCGGGCTTCGCGGGCGCGCCAGACCGACATGGCGATCGCTACGCCTATGGCGATAAATCCCCCCGAGGCTGCGATGATCCCGCCCGTCGCGAAGACCGGTGGCGCGTAGGCCTCGTAGAAGTACCACCACCAGAAGATGGCCGGTGGATAGTAGACGGGCGTCCCGAACAGCACGAACCAGGGCGGGCCCAGCCGCCGTTCCATCAGCGCCTCGCTGGTCGAGACGATCTGGATGACGGCCGCATGGCCCGTGGCCAGATCGGCTTCGATCGAACGGATCAGCGTCGGGGTTTTCGGCGGGCTGCGATATGGCGACCCCGATCAGCTTGAGGATGGTTTCGGGGGTCCGCAGACCTTCGACTACACTGGGGGCAGGCTGGCGGATTTCTCCGGCCAGGATCTGACCTTCACTTACCTCTACGACTTTGGCGATGACTGGACCCATGTGATCCGGATCGAGGAGTGGCTATCCCTCGATCCCCTGCCGCGCCATGCAGAATGCACCGAAGGGGCCCGAGCCCGGCCACCCGAAGATGTCGGCGGCCCCTGGTCCTATGCCGATTTCCTCGAGACCATCCGCGATCCGAACCACGAGGACCACAGCTCCAACCTTCGCTGGGCCGGCGGGCATTTCGATCCGGACTGGTTCGACATCGAGCTGATCAACAAGGATCTCCGCAACACCTTCCGCAAGAACACCAGCCGACGCCTGCATCAGCCCAGGACAAAGCTTTCTGGTCGGTGAGCGCAGAGGGCTCGGCCCTCAAGGCAGTGCCGCGGGCCTGGAGACCCTCCTCCTGCCGGCATCGTCAGAGTGGTAGCGCCTCCGGGCATATCTTGCCATCAGGTGGAGATGTAACAGTGCTTAACTAACCAGGGCTACGCCGTACCCACATTCAGCAGCTGCCACCCTGAAAGCAGACATCGGCATCACAGATCAAGCCGCTCGCGACTGAGGCATACATACGACGCTACGCAGCGATTTCTCCGCTGCGCAATGGGCGGCCCCTTGCAGACCCTATCCCAGAAAACCGATCTCGTTGCTAAACCCATACTTTCAGGTTCGGCAGAATGACTTCATCGCAGAGCCGCCGGAAGGTCAGCACATTCGCGTGTCCGGCGTATTCGGTCTCTTTGGCGTCCATCAGGCTTTCGGGGATCACCAGTTGCACGCCGATGCCTGCCATATCCTGAATGGCATTGCCCGCGATGTTTTCATCGACCGTGGTCAGGTAGAGCCTGCGCTCGCCTTTCTCCCGCTCAACCTGCTTCCAGCGTTCGCGCAGGGTGGTCTTCGCACTCAGGATCAGACCGGTTGCGGCGATGACTTCGCCGCTGCTGATGGAGGCCAGTGAGGGAAGAATGAAGTCGGGGCGCTTCTTCGCTTCGATGACAACCTGTTTTTCGAACGGGATTTTTCCCCCGCTCAGCATCGCTTCAATATGGTGTTCGTAGGAATAGCCAGCCCTGGATTTCCTCTGCTGGCTGGCCGACAGCATCAGCGCGTCGATCCGGGGCAGTTCATTGATCAGCTGCCGGATGATCTCTGCGATGGTCATGTCGCGCGGTGCGTCGCCAAGGACGATGCGTACCAGCTCGACGGCCCGCTCGCGGCGCTGAAAGTCTCGGAACATATCCCATTCGATACTGCGGCTGATCTCGCGGAGCGCATCACCCGGGCGTTCGATGGCGAAGGGATCGAGGCTGTTCAGTCCGTAGATCTCGAGGTAACGGTCGCGCGCCAGCCCGGCCAGTTCTTCGGTTTTCGGCATGGCAGCACGGGCAAGGCCGAACCCGACGATCGTACCAGCCTTCCAGGCCACGATCAGTTCTTCCGCGAAATCAAGAACCCGGTCCTGTTCCTTTGCCCTGACCTCAGCGGGTTCAAACTCACCAATCAGGAAATCCGGTGTGATGTCGAGCTGCAGGAGAAGCAGATCCGCTTCCTCGCTGGCGGAATCAATGGTCAGGCATTCGTAGACAGTATCTTCGCCCTGCCGATACCGCCCCATCATCAGGAAAGAAGCCGGCGAGAGATGCTCAAAGCACTCTTTCGGCAGGCGTGTCATATGCGTCTCAGGGCCCTTACTCGTGTAGTGTACGATCCGGGTATGTTTATTGCGCTCATCGCCTGGAGCCTGTGGCCAGAGCGTATCGAACCAGGCCTCCCGGATCGGGGCCGCATCCGGGTCTTTGCGCGGTTTGACCTCCAGCGGTGGAAAAAACCCGCCCTCGCGCTGTTCCGCCGGAATATAAACCCCGGCCTGGTGCTTATTGGCATAACGCGCCCAGTCACGGTCATTGTTCGAGAGCTTCTTGACCAATACCCGCTCAGCCCGGCTCAGCAGGTCCGTCAGAAGTCCGGCCTGACCGCCCCCGTCCTCGTCAAAATCGAAAATACCCTGCTCGCTCAAATCTGGCCGCCTGTTTCTGTATGCTGACCTTCGAGATCCAGCCGTTGGTCGCCAGAACATATCCATAGGGCAAGGGAGTCAATCACCGCCTCCGACGGCAACCTGCCGCGCCCCTTCAGCGCACATTCCCAGACCGTCGCAACACGCCAGCCGGCAACAATCAGCATGTCGATATTCCGGGCGTCCCGCTCGATGTTGCCGGTGATCTTGGCGCGCCAGAAATCCTGCCGTGTTGCAGGCCATCGAAAAAGTGGGCAAGCGTGCCCATGCCAGAAGCAGCCGTTCACAAAGATCACCGCATCATGCTTTGGCAGCACGATGTCTGGTCTACCCGGCAGTTTCCGGTCGTGGAGACGGTAGCGGTAACCAAGTGCATGAAGCCCGCGCCGGATCAGCATTTCCGGTTTGGTATCAGCCCCCTTGATTGCCGCCATGTTTCGGCTGCGGGTCCTGCTGTCGTGAACGTCAGCCAACTTTCTTAAGCGGTTCAGCTCTCGTCAGTGCGAGGATATGTGGTGCCATGACTTTTGCCACCTCGGCAAATACAGGCACGGCCACCGAGTTGCCGAATTGCTTGTAGGCCTGAGTGTCAGACACCGGAATCCGGAAGTCATCGGGGTAGCCCATCAGCCGCGCACATTCACGAGGCGTGAGGCGTCGCGGATTGTTGCCTTCGCCCCGACTGATCAGAATCTCGGAACCGTCTTTGTAATAGCGGGCCGACAACGTGCGCGAGATACTGTCACCATCGACCATGCCAAAGCCGAACCCATTCCCCTTGGCCTTATGCTTTGCAGCATAGCCTTGCAGATAGGCCCAAAGTTTGTCGGTCAGGGTGTATTTGTCGCTGACCACAGCATCCGGCCCAACGGTGAAATGCCCCTCGGGCTGTTCCGTGCCATTTTCAGGGTGCAGAACATGGCGCATCCGCCTGGTCCCGTAAGTCGGAAGATGCACGTCATCGAAGCTGAACCCGGTCGCTTCACGGAAGCCGACCATCACAATCCGTTCGCGATGTTGCGGCACGAAATGCCCGGCGTCAATGATCCGGGTCTCCAGCGTGTAACCGAGTTCCTCGGTCAGCTTGCGGCGGATCACTTCGAAGGTGCGGCCCTTATCGTGGCTTTTCAGATTCTTGACGTTCTCCAGCATGAAGGCCGCAGGACGGTGGTGCATGAGGATGCGCAGCACATCGAAGAACAGCGTTCCCTGGGTCTCATCGTCAAAGCCATGCGCGCGGCCAAGTGCGTTCTTCTTGGATACCCCGGCGATCGAGAAGGGCTGGCAGGGAAAGCCCGCAACCAGCACGTCATGCGCGGGGATGTCTTCGGCGTCTACCTCCCGGATGTCGCCCACCGGAAGCCGGTTGTCAGGAAAGTTCGCCATATAGGTCTGCTGGGCGTACTTGTCCCATTCAGAGGTGAAGATGCAGCGCCCACCCGCGCTCTCCATTGCCCGCCGCAGGCCGCCGATCCCAGCGAACAGGTCGATGAACGTAAAGGTCTTTTCCGCATCGCCTGCATCGCGCCGCCGCTCGATCTCCATGTTCAGAAGACGGATCACGCTGTCGCGGGGGATCTCCTCACCGCGTTTCCAGCGATAGATGTGGCCTTCTGAATAGCCAAGCACGCGCGCGGCCTCGGGCACAGAGTATCCGGCTTGTGCCAGAAGTGTGGAAAAGTCAGCCTGCATGTGCCGATGCACCTCTGGGAATTTTTCTGACACAATGTCTATATAAGTCACCTTAATCAAGAACGAACGACGAAACATGATGGCTTTTTCGCCTATCCGGTAAGCCAGCTTTTTCGCTCAGGACGCTGTCCGGCTGACATGCGGCGGACCCTTGGCTCTACGTCCGGCCGCTGGGCCTATTGACTGCCGTCCGACCGTTCCTCGCCACGTTAAGGGTGTGACGAAAGGCGGCGCGAAATCTGCTGCGGCAGCCAGAAAATCTGCATGAAAGACACGCTAAGGATCGCACGATTCTCAGGATATCAACAGATGATAGTGGCTGAGTCCGCTTCATGCTTCCGGCGTTTCGATATGTTCTCCCTCATCCCTCCTGGCGACCAGCAGAGATCAGATCGCGGCTTCCGTCACTGTCCGGTTTTCAGGGAGAACCTCGGGGAGTTTCAGCGACGAGCACAGCAAGCTCTTGCTTCGGACCTTGATCCGATTTGCGAACAGGACCCCTCTTCCGTTTCGTCTGGCATTGCTCGCAGAGCTCGCAAGTCTTCCGAACGAGGCAACTGAGCCTTGCAGCCAATATGCGCTGGTGTGGCTGAATGGCATGCCTGACCCAAAGCTGGCTTACAGGCGCCAGGCCTGAAAAACCGACCAGCATAACGTCTTGGAATTTACAGATAATGGCGCACCCAGCACGATTCGAACGTGCGACCTTTGCCTTCGGAGGGCAACGCTCTATCCAGCTGAGCTATGGGTGCGTTGCGGCCTGAATAGACCAAGCCGCAGGGGCGCGCAACACGGAATCAGGCGAAAAGTTCGTGGCAGAGTTCCAGCGCCTCGACCAGCCTGTCGACCTCTGCCTCGGTGTTGTAAAGCGCGAATGAGGCGCGGCAGGTGGCGCCCACGCCCAGATGCTCCAGGAGCGGCATGGCGCAATGGGTACCGGCACGCACGGCAACGCCCTTCTTGTCCAGCACGGTCGAGATGTCATGCGCATGGGCCGGGCCTTGCAGCGTGAAGGAGAAGATCGCGCCCTTCCCCGCTGAATTCCCCTGCACGTTCAGCCAGTTGAGACCGGCGAGCCGCGACCGCGCATAATCGCGCAACCGGCGTTCGTGCGCGGCGACATTCTCCATCCCCAGCGTCATCAGGTAATCCAGCGCCACGCCCAGCCCGATCTGCTGCACGATACCGGGCGTGCCTGCCTCGAATTTCATCGGCGGGTCGGCATAGGTTACCGCATCGCGTGTCACTTCGCGGATCATGTCACCGCCACCGAGGAAGGGGCGCATCTCAGCCAGACGCTCGCGCCGGATATAGATCGCGCCGGAGCCGGAAGGGCCATAGAGCTTGTGCCCGGTGATGGCATAGAAATCACAGCCCATCGCCTGCACATCGACCGGCATATGCACCGCGCCCTGGCTGCCATCGACCAGCACCGGCACGCCCTTCTCGCGCGCGCCCCGGCAGATCGCGGCCACATCAACCACAGTGCCCAGCACATTAGACATCTGCGTCACCGCCACCAGACGGGTGCGAGGGCCGATCGCGTCGATCACCGCCTGCGGGTCCAGATCGCCGTTGGCGTCACATTCCACCCATTTGAGCACCACGCCCTGCCGTTCCCGCAGAAAATGCCAGGGCACGATATTGGCGTGATGCTCCATGATGGACAGCACGATCTCGTCCCCGGGCTGGAGCCGTGGCGCGGCCCAGGCGTAGGAAACGAGATTGATCGCCTCGGTCGTGCCGGAGGCGAAGACGATTTCCTCTTCGTCTCCCGCGTTCAGAAAGCGGGCGATGGTACCGCGCACGGCTTCGTACTTTTCAGTCGCAAGGTTCGAAAGGTAATGCAAGCCACGGTGAACATTGGCATATTCCATGGAATAGGCCCGCGTCACCGCTTCGATCACGCATTGCGGCTTCTGCGCGGAAGCGCCGTTGTCCAGATAGACCAGCGGCTTGCCGTTCACCTCGCGCCCGAGGATCGGGAAATCCGCGCGCACCTTCGCCACATCGAACATGCTCATGCCCCTTGTTCCACCACGCTCAGTCCCATGATCCACTGGAACAGGAAACCGGCGAAAGCCACCAGCCCGGTAGCGGTCAGTTGCGGACCCGGCCCGATCATCCCGGCGACCAGCCCCACCAGCAGCACCAGCGGCGTGACAGTGACCAGCGCCCAGAACAGCGCCAGCCGTGCGCCAAACCAGCTGCCGCGCCCGCCGCTCAGGCGCCCCACCAGACGGCTCGCCGCCGCCAGCAGGTAAAACACCGGGATTGTCGCCAGCAGCCCCAGCCCCACAGCCAGCAATTGCGCCGACAGCGGCTTGTCCGGGTTCATTACGGTTTCGCGCGCCGCAACCGGATATTGCGCGATGAAGGCGATCAGCAGAAAGACGAACAGCAGGCTGAAGGCGAAAGGCTCGGACACGCCGCGTTCCAGATGACGGCGCAGCACCGTGCGGGGGCGCCGCCAGCTTTCGACGATATCCGAGGTGACCGCCATCTTACTGCCCGTGCCGCGCCAGCCAGCTCTCCAGACGGGCACGAATATCTTCGGCCAGTCCTTCGTCCTCGATCTCCTGAATGGCTTCCGCGAGGAAAGCCAGCACCAGAAGCGATTGCGCCTGACGCAGCGGCACCCCGCGCGAGCGCAGGTAGTAAAGCGCCGTCTCGTCAATCGCGCCCGAGGTGGACCCGTGCGAGCATTTCACGTCATCGGCGTAGATTTCCAGCTCGGGCTTGGCAAGGAACTGCGAATGGTCATCCAGCAGCAGACTTTGGGAAATCTGATATCCGTCCGTCTTTTGCGCGCCGGGCTTCACAAGGATCTTGCCCTGGAACACGCCGACGGCGCCATTCTTCAGCACCTTCTTGAACACCTGACGGCTTTCACAGCGTTCTGCCGCATGAGTCACGAACACCGTGTCGTCATGGTGGAAGTCGCCATCGCCGACCGCGGCCCCCGCCACATGCGCCACCGCATCATCGCCGGTCAGTTCGATCACCGCCTCGTTGCGCGTCAGCACGCCATTGGCGGTCAGCGTGAAGCTCTTGAACAGCGATTCCCGACCCAGACGGGCAAAGATATGCGTCACGGCGCGCCGTTCGTGATCACGGCCCTGGGTACGGATATGGTGGAAACGGGCACCATCGGCGACCTCAACTTCCAGCACTTTGTTAAAGCGCGCGGCGGCCGGGCCGTTTTCCAGCAGCGTCAGCTCGGCGCCTTCCTCCAGCTTCACACAATGATGAAGCATCGCATCGGAAGTTTCTGATTTGTGCAGATAAATCAGGGAAACAGGCTTAGCGGCCCTGCCGGTAACGCGGATCAGAACGCCTTCTGTAGCCGCAGCGGAATTCAGCGCTGCCAGCGGGCGTTGCACCGGGGTCTGACCCCGCGTCTCAAGCACGCCATACAGCGACTTTGCCCAATGGATGTCGGCGGTCTGCCGGCTGAGCAGTTCAACCCCAGCCGCTTCCAGATCGTCGGATTGCGCCGGATCGAAGACACCGTCAACAAAGACAACCTTCACCCGGTCGAACCCGGTAAAGGCCATCGGCTCGTCCTTCGGGTCGAACAACGAAGCCTTGGGCGCGTCTGCCTGCACCAGCGACGACGGATCGGTATAACGCCAGTACTCATCCCGCCTACCGGGCAGGCCCATGGCGCGCAGCCGCGCCAGCGCTTCGGCCCGCGCGGCCCCGGCCCATCCGCCCTGCGGCAGCGCCAGCGCGGAAAGCCGCGCCTCCGCCGCGTCGCGTTTCGCCTCTGCGACCGCCATCACAGCACCTCGGCCAGAATGTCGGCGTAACCGTTGTTCTCGACTTCCAGGGCCAGTTCCGGCCCGCCTGTCTTCACGATGCGGCCATCCGCCATGATGTGCACGACGTCAGGTTTGATATGGTCAAGAAGCCGTTGATAATGCGTGATAACAAGGAATGCACGGCCTTCGCTGCGCAGCGCGTTCACACCGTCGGCCACCAGTTTCATCGCATCGACGTCGAGACCGGAGTCAGTCTCGTCCAGAATGCACATCTTGGGCTCCAGCATGGCCATCTGGAGGATCTCGTTCCGCTTCTTCTCACCGCCAGAGAAGCCCACGTTGACCGGGCGCTTCATCATCTCGGCGTCGATCTTCAGTGCCTTGGCCTTTTCGCGCACGACTTTCAGAAACTCGCCCGCGCTCATTTCCTCTTGCCCGCGCGCCTTGCGCTGCGCGTTCACAGCGGTGCGCAGGAAGGTCATGTTGCCAACGCCCGGAATTTCCACCGGATACTGGAAGGCAAGGAACAGGCCGGCGGCGGCGCGTTCTTCGGGCTCCATCTCCAGCAGTTCCACCCCGTCCAGCGTGGCGGAGCCGTCGGTGACCTCATAGCCGTCGCGGCCCGAGAGCACATAGCTCAGCGTCGATTTGCCCGAGCCGTTCGGACCCATGATCGCGTGGACCTTGCCCGCCTCGACCCTGAGGTTCACGCCCTTGAGGATAACCTTGTCATCCTCTTCAAGTTTGACGTGCAGATTGTTGATTTCCAGCATGATTTTCCTCAGTCGACAGTCACGGCGGTGCCCGAGATCGACACCATGAGCATGGAATTCCCGACCACTTCGTAGTCCAGATCCACGCCGACAACGGCATTGGCGCCCATTGCACGGGCGCGGTCTTTCAATTCTTTCGTGGCCTCTTCGCGGGCATCGGCCAGCTTGCTTTCATAGGCGCCCGAGCGTCCGCCAATCACATCGGTGATCGAGGCAAAGAGATCACGCACGATATTGGCGCCCATGATGACCTCGCCGACCACCAGCCCGTGATAGGCGGTGATGCGGTGGCCTTCGATGGTGGGGGTCGTCGTGACGATCATCCGACCGAGCCTTCCAGTGAGATCGCCACGAGGCTTTGCGCCTCCATGGCGAATTCCATCGGCAGCGCTTGCAGCACTTCCTTGCAGAAGCCGTTCACCACCAGCGCAACGGCCTCCTCTTCGTCCATCCCGCGTGAACGGCAATAGAAGAGCTGGTCGTCATCAACCTTCGAGGTGGTCGCCTCATGCTCCACCCGCGAGGAATTATTCTTCACCTCGATATAGGGCACGGTATGCGCACCACATTTATCCCCGATCAGCAGGCTGTCGCATTGCGTATAGTTCCGCGAATTCAATGCCTTCGGGTGCATACTTACCAGTCCGCGGTAAGTATTCTGCGCGCGCCCCGCCGAAATCCCCTTCGACACGATGCGGGATTTGGTGTTCTTGCCCAGATGCACCATCTTGGTGCCGGTATCGGCCTGCTGGGCATTGTTGGCGATGGCGATGGAGTAGAACTCGCCCTGGCTGTCATCGCCGCGCAGGATGCAGGACGGGTATTTCCAGGTGATCGCGCTGCCGGTTTCCACCTGCGTCCACATCACCTTGGAGCGTGCACCCCGGCAATCGGCGCGTTTGGTCACGAAGTTGTAGATGCCACCCCGGCCTTCCTCGTCGCCCGGATACCAGTTCTGAACGGTGGAATATTTCACCTCGGCATCGTCCAGCACCACAATCTCCACCACCGCAGCATGAAGCTGGTGGGTATCGCGCTTCGGGGCGGTGCAGCCTTCCAGATAGCTGACGTAAGAGCCCTTGTCGGCGATGATCAGCGTGCGTTCGAATTGCCCGGTGTTTTCCGCGTTGATGCGGAAATAGGTCGACAGTTCCATCGGGCAGCGCACGCCCTCGGGAATGTAGACAAACGACCCGTCCGAGAAGACGGCACAGTTCAGCGTGGCAAAGAAGTTATCCGACTGCGGCACCACTGTGCCGAGGTATTTCTTCACCAGTTCCGGGTATTCGCGGATCGCTTCAGAGATCGAGCAGAAGATGACGCCAGCCTTCTTCAGCTCTTCCTTGAAGGTCGTGCCCACGGAAACGCTGTCAAACACCGCGTCCACCGCGACCTTGCGCGGCTCGTCGGCACCTTCAACACCGGCCAGAAGCATCTGTTCCTTCAGTGGAATCCCCAGCTTCTCATAGGTCGCCAGCAGCTTCGGATCGACCTCATCCAGGGACTTCGGCTTCACCGCCATGCTCTTCGGCTTGGCGTAGTAATACTGATCCTGATAGTCGATTTCCGGGTAGTTCAGCATGGCCCAGCGAGGTTCTTCCATCTGGAGCCAGCGGCGATAAGCGGCCAGACGCCATTCCAGCATCCATTCCGGTTCGCCGTTCTTTTCGCTGATGAGGCGCACGATATCCTCATTGAGCCCCTTCGGCGCATATTCAGTCTCGATGCTGGTTTCCCAGCCGTATTTGTATTTGCCGGCCATGGCCTGCACGGTTTCGATCGTCTCGCGGTCGACGCCGTCGCGCACTTCGATCTGGTCTTCGGTTTCCAGTGCCGTCATGGCCTTATCCCTCTTGCGCCCGCTTGCGGGCCTTGCGGTATTGCGCTGTCCAGGCATCGGCAAAGCGCAACACATCTTCTTCCGTCGTCTCGGGGCCAATCGACACGCGCAGCGCCGAGGCGGCGGCGGTCTCGTCGAACCCCATGGCGCGCAGCACCCGGCTGGCCCGAACCTTGCCCGAGGAACAGGCCGAGCCCGCCGAAACGGCGAAACCAGCCAGATCCATCTGCATCACCTGCGTCTCGCCCTTCCAGCCGGGGGTGACGAGGCACAGGGTGTTCGGAAGTCGAACACTTCCTTTCCCGACAGAAATAGTCTCATTCTCTGCGGCTGACAATGCTGACTCTAGAATATTTCTAAATTCAGCCACCCGCTCCCAGACCCCGTCCGCAAGATCCCGCGCGGCGGCTTCGGCGGCGGCAGCGAATCCTGCAATGCCGATCAGATTCTCGGTTCCGGCGCGGCGCCCCATCTCCTGCCCGCCGCCCTTCAGCTGCGCCGGAACATCCAGCCCCCGCCGCAGGATCAGCGCGCCGATTCCCTTTGGCCCGCCATGTTTATGGGCCGAGACGATGCCCATGTCGCAGCCCAGCCAGTTGAAGGCGAAGGGCAGCTTGCCAAAAGCCTGCGTCAGGTCGGAGACCGCCAGCCCCTCTGGCAGCGCCTGCACGATGCCGGTTTCGGAATTGGCATATTGCAGTGCGGTTTTCGTCGGGTCGGTCACCGTCACCTGCCCCGCCGCATCGACCGGCAGATCGGGCGTGCACCACGCGCTGATGGCTTCGTGTTCAATGTCGCCGCAATGCAGGTCACGCCCGGCACAGGCCAGCGCCGCCGCCTCGGTCGCGCCCGAGGTGAACACGATGTCGGCACCATCTGCCCCCAGTGCGGTGGCGATCTGGCCGCGCGCGCGTTCCAGCAGCGATTTCGCCGCCCGCCCCTCGGCATGGACGGAGGAGGGGTTGCCCACCAGATCCATCGCCGCGATCATCGCCGCCCGCGCCTCAGGGCGCAGCGGCGTGGTCGCGTTCCAGTCGAGATAGGTGCGTGGTTTCATTCCAGCACCGGAAGCTTGGCCGCATCGAAACCGGGGCCGGGCAGCAGCTCCACCCCCGCTTTCGACATCCGCACCTCCAAACCCGCCGCCGTCAGTGCGCTTTTCAGCGCATCGACGGGGGCGAAGTTCTTCGTCTCCATCGCTTCGGCGCGCAACCCAGCCAGACGGTTCACCCAAGGCGCGAGGTCCACCCCGGCCTCGTCCCAGCCACCAAGTTCCGGCAACAGCAGGCCCAGAAGCTGCGCCGAGGCGAGCAGCCCCGCCGCATCGCTCTCACCCGCCAGACGGTGCAATTCGGCCAGCGCCCCAGCGGTGTTCAGATCTCCCGCCAGCGCCGCCACCACCGCATCGGCCACCTGCCCCGGCTGCGCGCCTTTCGTCAGCGCCCGCCATTTGCGCAGCGTGCCTTCGGCCTGTATCGCCTTCTCATGCGTCCAGTCCATCGGCCGCGCGTAATGCGTGCCGAGATAAACAAACCGGATCACCTCGCCCGGATAGCCCTGATCCAGCAGGTCGCGGACGGTAAAGAAATTACCGAGCGATTTCGACATCTTCTTGCCCTCGACCTGAAGCATCTCATTATGCATCCAGATATTCGCGAACTGGCCAGAATGATTGGCGCAGCAGCTTTGCGCGATTTCATTCTCATGATGCGGGAATTGCAGGTCGATGCCGCCGCCGTGGATGTCAAAGGTCTCGCCCAGCAATTCGCGGCTCATGGCCGAGCATTCGATATGCCAGCCCGGACGCCCGCGCCCCCAGGGGCTGTCCCAGCCGGGCAACGTGTCGTCCGAGGGCTTCCATAGCACGAAATCCATCGGATCACGCTTGTAGGGCGCCACCTCGACCCGCGCGCCGGCGATCATGTCATCGACTGACCGGCCCGAGAGCTTGCCGTAATCGGCATAGCTGCGCACATCGAACAGCACATGGCCCTCGGCGGCATAGGCGTGCCCCCGGTCGATCAGATCGGAAATCATGGCGATCATCGCGCCGATATATTCGGTCGCGCGCGGCTCATGCGTCGGGCGCAGGGCGCCAAGCGCATCCATATCGGCGTGATACCAGCTGATCGTTTCATCCGTGATGTCGCGGATCGGGCGGCCGGTCTGGGCGGCCTTGGCGTTGATCTTGTCATCGACGTCGGTGAAGTTGCGCACATATGTGACGTGCTCCGCGCCGTAGATATGGCGCAGCAGGCGGAACAGCGTGTCGAACACCACCACGGGCCGGGCATTGCCGATATGGGCGCGGTCATAGACGGTCGGCCCACAGACATACATGCGCACCTTGCCGGGGATCAGCGGCACCAGATCTTCGGTCTGGCGGGTGCGGGTGTTGTGCAGGCGGATCGTCGTGGTCATGTCGCTCTCCCTTTGGGATGGCGCCGACTTACCGCTTTCGCGTCGGCTTGGAAACCTTGATCCGCATGCGAAAGGGCGGCGGATCGCCCCGCCGCCCCCTGCCTTGCCCGGACGGGCAATCAGAAGCGATAGTTGACCCGCAGCGCCGCGGTCGTCGCATCGGGGTCAAGCCCGGTTCCGTCGAAATTGTCGAAGCGATGGGCCAGAACCTCGCCGCCAACGGTCCATTGGTCGTTGACCTGATAGTCCACGCCGATCCCGCCGAAATAGCCGGTGTCAGAGGTATTGGTGCCGCCGATATCGCCCTTGGCATAGGCTGCGCCCGCCGTCGCATAAACCAGCGTGCGACCGAAATCGTAACCCGCCTGAAGCTTCAGATGCGCCAGTGTATCAACCTTGCCGCCCCCGGTGGAGGGTTTGATATTGGTGCCAGACACATCGGCCTCGACGCCCAGAACGGTGGTGCCCAGATCCCAGCGATAGCCCAGTTGCGCGCCGCCGAAGGCGCCATCGGCATTGGGGTCATTCACATCGGCATAGCCAAGGTGCGCACCGGCATAGGCGCCGCCCCAATTGCCATCGGCGCGCACCGGCGCGACCGGCACAGGGGCGGTGACCACGGGTTCCGGGGCCGGGGTTGCAAGCCCACCCGCAAAGGCAGGCGCAGCCAGCGTCAGCGGGGCCAGAACAGCCAGGGCAAAGCGTTTCATCGGTCTTTCTCCTTACCATCACGGCGGTCTTTGTCGCCGCGTCGGTCCAGAGATGGCGCCTGACGAAACTGAACTCAATAGTTCATCACGGCACCTTGAAGCGCCGCGATTGCCTGCGATCACCCGGCCTTTTCTTCCAGTTCCAGCCATTCCTCCTCGGCCGCCGCCAGCGCCTGCTGCCGTTCCGCCAGCATGTCCGAGGCCTTACGGAACTTCACCGGCTCTTTGGTGAACAGGTCCGGCGTTGCCAGCAATTCACCCAGCTTGCCGATTTCATGTTCCAGCCGCTCGATGACATTGGGCAGTTCATCCAGCCGCTTGCGTTCGGTGAAGCTGAGCCCATCGGCCTTCTTCGGCGCGGGGTCGGGCCTTGCGGCAATGGCGGGCTTCGGCGCGGCAGCCTTTGGCGCAGGCGCGTCAACCGGGCGCTGGCTCTGATAATCGCTCCAGCCGCCGGCATAGACGGTTGCCCTGCCCTCGCCTTCCATCGCGATGGTCGTCGTCGCCACCCGGTCGATGAAATCACGGTCATGGCTGACCAGCAGCACGGTGCCGTCATATTCGCCGAGGATGTCCTGCAACAGATCAAGCGTTTCGACATCCAGATCGTTGGTCGGTTCGTCAAGGATCAGCAGATTCGATTCCTGCGCCATGAGCTTGGCCAGCAGAAGCCGCGCTTTTTCGCCACCCGACAGCGACTTGACCGCCGCGCGGGCCTGCAATTCGCTGAACAGGAAATCCTTGAGATAGCCCACAACATGCTTGGGCGTGCCGCGCACCATCACCTGATCCGAGGCGCCGGAAACCGCCATCAGCGGATCGCCGGTCAGGTTTTCCCAAAGGCTCGCCTCCGGGTCCAGCCGCGCGCGGGTCTGGTCGAACACCGCGATTTGCAGGTTGGTGCCCAGCGTCACCGTGCCGGCATCCGGTTCTTCCTGCCCGATCAGCATCTTCAGCAGCGTGGTCTTGCCGATGCCGTTCGGCCCGACGAAGGCCACCCGGTCACCGCGCAGCACCCGCAGGTCGAAATCGCGGATGATCTGCTTTTCGCCATAAGCCTTGCTCAGACCCTTGGCCTCGATCACCTTCTTGCCCGAGGTCGGGCCGCTTTCCAGATCCAGCGCGGCGGTGCCCTGACGGCGGATCATCGCGGCGCGCTGCGCCCGCAGGTCTTGCAGCGCGCGCACCCGGCCCATGTTGCGCTTGCGGCGGGCGCTGATGCCCTCCACCGCCCATTTGGCCTCGTGCTTGATCTTGCGTTCCAGCTTGTGCCGGGCGTCGTCCTCCTCGGCCCAGATGGTCTCGCGCCATTCCTCGAATCCCTCGAAGCCCTGCTCGCGCCGCCGCACCTCGCCCCGGTCGACCCAGAGCGTCGCGCGGGTCAGCGCGCGCAGGAAGGCGCGGTCGTGGCTGATCAGAACGAAGGCCGTGCGGGTCTCGGAAAGCTCGCGCTCAAGCCACTGGATCGCCTGGATGTCCAAATGGTTGGTCGGCTCGTCCAGCAGCATCAGCTCCGGCGCCTCGGCCATGAGCTTGGCCAAAGCCGCACGGCGACGTTCCCCGCCCGAGGCACTGGAAACCGGCGTATCGGGGCGGAATTTCAGCCCCTCGGCCACCACATCGACCTTGTAGCTTTCATCCGCAGGCAGGCCGCTCGCGGCATAGTCGCCCAGCGTGGCATAGGCCGACAGATCGGGGTCTTGTTCCATATAACCGACGCTGACGCCGGGTGGCACGGTGCGCAGCCCCTGATCGGCCTCAACCAGCCCCGCCATGATCTTCATGAGCGTGGATTTGCCCGAGCCGTTGCGCCCCACCAGTGCCACCCGGTCGCCCGGTTGCACGGTAAGGTCAAGCCCGTCGAACAAAGGATTGCCACCGAAGGTGAGCGAGATGCCGGAAAGCTGAAGAAGGGGTGCGCGTGCCATGATAGGCGGCAGGTAAAGGCGCCGGGGCCGCAGGTCAAGCCGCTCCGGGTTCCGGGCTCGCGACCATGCGCAAAGCGCGGGCACGCGCTTCGGGGATGGCGCGGATTTCCACGCCGGTAAAGACGTGCAGCGTGCCAAGCTGATCATCCACCACGGCATGATCCGACACCCAGCCTCCCATCGACAGATAGGTACGCAACAGGGGCGGCATGGTCAGCAGGCCCTGCTTGCGGTCAGGCTCGCGCCCCGCCAGCGCCTTGGCAAAGCGGAACACCCGCGGCGCCTTAACCCGCGGCAGCCAGCGGCGCGGCGCCAGATGGCCCGCGCGCAACAGGGTGAAAGCCTCGGCATGGCGGTCGGCATCGGTGCCGATGAACGAGGCACAGCCGAACAGCAGCTCCGCCCCCATCCCGTCGACAATCCGCGTCATCGCCCCCCAGGCAAGGCGCAGGATGTCGGGGTCGCGCTGGTCAGGGGCGATGCAGAACCGCCCCATTTCCACCATCGGGCCAGGAAAGCTGCGCAGCGGGCGCAGGTCGTAGAACTGTGCGGAATAGCTGCGCCCGATCTCGGCGCCGCCGGACAACGGCAGCAGCCGGTAACAACAGACCAGCGCGCCGCTGTCCGTATCCTCGACCAGAACATGCAGGCAGTCGGGATCGTGACGGTCGGCGTCCAGCCCGGTCGCAGCGGCGCCGCGAAAGCACATCTGCCGCAGGGCCTGCGCGCGCTGCACATCCCCCGCCTCCTGCGCCACCCGCGCCACCAGACGACCTTTGCGCAACGGCTGCACTCCGACCTCCCGCCCGTCTGCCGGGCCTTGCGCGCCCGGTTTGCCACAAGCCTGCGACGGGCCGATGACGGCCCGCGCTATTGTTGCAGGAACTGATCGGCGCGGAAGCGACCCAGATTGCCCATGATCTGCCGCAGGAAGCCGATTCCCTTAATATTGCTTTCGGTCACACGCCGCGACAGCACCACGACCTCGCCGCGATCCAGACCGAACCGCTCGACATTGCGCACGACGCCGCCCTGATCGAAGGTGATCGACACGACCTGACGGTCGATTTCCTGCGGCTCCTGCGCGCCATAGTGGCGCCAGCGGCTCTGGACATAGAACCAGCCCTCGTCGTTCAGCAGACCCTCAGCCGAAGGACGGCCAAGTTTTTCCGCCACGCTGTCACGGTTGTCAGCGCCCACCTGCACCTCGGCCAGTTCGTCGTCCGTCGGCACATACCCGTGGTTGCGATAGACCGGCGCACAGGCCGCCATGGCCCCCGCGACCAGTGCCCCCGCGAGCCAGAGCCCGATCCGCCGCATGCTGCTGCCTGCCGAAGCCATGTTCTCTCCCGTCCCTTCCGGGCGCCCCTTGCCTTTGACCGGCATGGGACTTATCCCGGATCGCATCAGATGCCGCGCTTCCGGCATGACGCCCGGCCGGCTTGCCTTCCGGCTTACAGAAGGTCGGGCCGCTGTTCAAGAATGGAACGCGCGCCCCGCCTTGCGGAGACACCAATGACCGAACCGACCACCCCTGCCCTGAGCCACCCGCTGCGCATCGCCGCCCTCGCGGCGCGCAAACCCACGCGGTTCAGGCTGGAACCTGACGCCGACACCCGCGCCGCCGTGGCGCAGGCGCTGGAAATCACCGCCGTCCCGGAACTGACCTTCCGGGGTGAGCTGCGGCCGCTGGGGCGTCGCGACTGGGAACTGGTGGCAGAGCTTGCTGCCGTGGTGGAACAGCCCTGCTGCGTCACACTTGTTCCCGTCATCACCGAAATCCGCGAGGAGGTCCGGCGCCGCTATCTGGCCGAGATGCCCGTGCCCGAAGGGGACGAGGTGGAAATGCCCGAGGATGACACGCAGGAACCGCTGCCAGAGATCGTCGACCCCGGCGTGGTGGCACTGGAGGCGCTGGCGCTGGCGTTGCCGATGTATCCGCGCGCGCCCGATGTCGAGCTGGGCGAGGCAGTTTTCGCGGCACCCGGAGTAAAACCGCTGCGCGACGAGGATTTGCGCCCCTTTGCCGGTCTGGCAGGGCTTGCGGAAAAGCTCGGAAAAGGCGATACGACACCCGAGTGACGCGAACCCGGAACGGATGCAGAAAAGACTTGCACCCGGCCAGAATTCGACTATGTTCCGCGCCTCGCAAACACCGTGAAAAGCCGCCGTGCCAGAGGGTCGGAATTTGGCTTTTCCCAGAACAGAATCAGGGGCTTGTCCCCTCACTAACCCGAGGTTGAGACATGGCTGTCCCTCAGAACCGAGTCACCCGTTCGCGCCGCAACATGCGTCGCTCGCATGACGCTCTCGTCGCCGGCAACCCGTCGGAATGCCCGAACTGCGGCGAACTGAAGCGTCCGCACCACGTTTGCGGCGCCTGCGGCCACTACGACTCGCGTGAAGTCGTGGCTGTGACCACCGAAGTCGACGTGGACGAGGACGCGGCGTAAGCCGCTTCCCCTCCCCGGCCGACCATGACGACGAACGGAAGCGAACGTCCGGCGCAGGCTCAGCAGCGCACGATCATTTCGGTAGACGCCATGGGCGGGGATCGCGGACCGGCAGCGGTTGTTGCCGGTCTTGTTGATTCTGCGCGTGCCGATGCCGACCTGGCCTTCCTGCTGCACGGTGACGAGGCGGTGCTGCGTCCGCTGGTCTCGCAACATGCCGAGATCGCGGATCGCTGCGAGATTCGCCATGCCCCGCGTGTGGTGACGATGGAAGACAAGCCCAGCCAGGTGATGCGCCATGGCGCGGGCACCTCGATGTGGTCCACCATCGACAGCGTGAAGGATGGCGAGGCCGCTGTTGCGGTCAGTTGCGGCAATACCGGCGCGCTGATGGCGGTCAGCATGATCCGGCTGCGCAAACTCCCGGGGGTGAACCGCCCGGCCATTGCCTGTCTCTGGCCCTCGCGCAATCCCGGCGGGTTCAATGTGATGCTGGACGTTGGTGCCGACATCAAGGCCGAGGCCGAAGATCTTCTGCAATATGCCACCATGGGCGCGGCCTACGCGCGCAATGGGCTGCATCTGCGGCGCCCGCGTGTCGGTCTGCTGAACGTCGGCACCGAGGAACACAAGGGCCGGGCGGAGCTGAAGCTGGCACATGACCGGATGCTCGCCGCGCAGGATGCTGCGGAGTTCGATTTCGTGGGATTCGTCGAAGGCGGCGACATTCCGTCAAACCGTGTCGATGTCATCGTGACCGACGGGTTCACCGGCAATATCGCCCTTAAAACCGGCGAAGGCACCGCGAAGCTGTCCTCCGATTTCATGCGCGAGGCTTTTGCCTCGGGTATTCTGTCGAAGCTGGGGGCGCTGCTGGCGCTGGGGGCACTGAAGCGCCTGCAAAAGCGGATCGACCCGCGCCGGGTGAACGGCGGGGTATTTCTTGGCCTGAACGGCACTGTGGTGAAAAGCCACGGCGGCGCCGATGCGACCGGCGTTTCCGCCGCGATCCGTCTGGCGGCGCAGCTGGCACGTTCGGGCTTTGTCGACCGGCTGGCGGCCCGGGTTGCATCCGCCGGACGCGCGGGGCAGGATGCCGCCGTCGAAGGAGGCGGGCAGGAATGACAATCAGGGCCGTGGTCAAGGGCGTCGGGCATTATCTGCCCGAGCGGGTGGTTCCGAATGCCGAATTCGAGAAAACCATCGACACGTCAGACGAATGGATTCGCTCCCGTTCCGGAATCGAGCGGCGGCATTTCGCGGCCGAGGGTCAGACGACCTCGGACCTTGCCGCCCGCGCGGCCGAGGCGGCTTTGGCCAATGCCGGGCTGACGGTCGACGATATTGACGCGATTGTTGTCGCCACCTCGACCGCCGATCTGACCTTCCCCTCCGCCGCCACCATGGTGCAGGCACGCCTGGGGATGACGCGCGGTTTCGCCTATGACGTCCAGGCGGTCTGTGCCGGTTTCGTTTATGCGCTGGCCAATGCCAATGCGCTGATCGTCTCGGGCCAGGTGCGCCGGGCGCTGGTGATCGGGGCCGAGACCTTTTCCCGCCTGATGGACTGGACCGACCGGGGCACCTGCGTGCTGTTCGGTGACGGCGCGGGCGCGCTGGTGCTTGAGGCGCATGACGGGTCCGGCACCCCTGCCGACAGGGGCATCCTGTCGGTCGACCTCAATTCCGACGGGCGGCATCGCGATATACTGTATGTCGATGGCGGGGTCTCGACCGGCACCACCGGCCATCTGCGCATGCAGGGCAAGGAAGTGTTCCGCCACGCGGTCGAAAAGCTGGCCGAAACCGCCCATACCGCGCTGGAGAAGATCGGCCTCAGCGGTGAGGACGTGGACTGGATCGTGCCGCATCAGGCCAATATCCGCATCATCGAGGCCACGGCCAAGCGGATGCAGGTGCCGATGGACCGTGTGGTCGTGACCGTGCAGGACCACGGCAATACCTCGGCCGCTTCGATCCCGCTCGCGCTGTCGGTCGGCGTGACGCGCGGGCAAATCAAACCCGGTGATCTGGTGGTAACCGAGGCGATCGGCGGCGGTCTGGCCTGGGGTTCGGTCGTCCTGCGCTGGTGATTGTTCGCAACCTGCGCAGGATACCGCCATATTGCCCCGGATTGGCCCCGGGAACGCCATCTGAACTTGCCCGCACAAGTGGTTGATATTGACTCGAAAACCCAATGCCCTCAATCTTCCTGAAAACCCGGGGGGGATTTGGGAATGAGTGAAAAGACTCTGACGCGCATGGATCTGAGCGAAGCCGTCTTCCGCGAGGTGGGGCTGTCGCGCAATGAATCCGCCGAACTGGTGGAAACCGTGATCCAGCATGTCTCGGATGCGCTGGTACGCGGCGAGACGGTCAAGATTTCGTCCTTTGGCACCTTCTCGGTGCGCGACAAGTCGGCCCGCATGGGCCGCAATCCCAAGACCGGCGATGAAGTGCCGATCAGCCCGCGCCGCGTGCTGACCTTCCGCCCGTCGCATCTGATGAAAGAGCGTGTCGCCAGCGGCACGAAAGGCTGACCGGGGCCTGGGGCATGGAGAAATCGCCCGATGCCTTCCGCACCATCAGCGAAGTGGCCGATCAGCTGGAAACCCCGGCCCATGTGCTGCGGTTCTGGGAAAGCCGCTTTCCGCAGATCAAGCCGGTGAAGCGTGCCGGGGGGCGGCGGTATTACCGCCCCACCGATGTCGCGCTGCTGCAAGGCATCCGCAAACTTCTGCACGACGAAGGCATGACGATTCGCGGTGTGCAGAAAATTCTGCGCGAGCAGGGCGTTCGCCATGTTGCGAGCCTGTCGGGCACGGATGTTTCCGACGATCTGGAGGCTTTTGACGCGGCCCTGGATGCGACCGATGATGCCCCGCCTGTCGCCGAGGTCGTGTCTTTGCACGACTGGCAGGAAATCGCGGCCATCTCCACCGAAATGGCCGCCGCCGCCCGCGCCGGGCCGAAAGCGCCACCGCCCGCCGAGGCCGCGGCACCCGATGATCCCGAGATGACGACGGCGGTGGACATGCCCAGACAGCCAGATGACCAGCCCTCGCTTTTCGATTTCGGGGAGGTGCCCGACGAGGGGGACGAAACCGCCGCACCGGCTGAAAACCTGATGGCCGAAGCGCCAGAGACGGACCCCGGCCCGACCGAAGACACAGCCGTGGCGGAGCCCGACGATTCTACCAGGGCCGAATCGTCCGGGGCCAGCCCCGATGCCGGGGCGGCGCCACCTGCCCTGCCGCCCGAATCGGACCCGGTCTGGCTTCCGGCGATTCTGCGGAGCCTGACGCCAGAAGCCCGCATGGCCAGCGCGGCCGCGCTGGCCACTGCACAACCGCGTCTGCAAGCACTTCAGGCGCGGCTGGAGGCGATCCGCCGGACCCGGCGCGGATAAATTGCCACGATGCGATTTGGCGCTTGCCCCCGCCGGAATTATCGTTATGTATCCGCGCAGTCGGGCCGTGGCGCAGCCTGGTTAGCGCGTCCGTCTGGGGGGCGGAAGGTCGCGAGTTCGAATCTCGCCGGCCCGACCACCGAGAAAAGCCCGCCCTTGGAAACAAGGCGCGGGTTTTTTCGTATCTGATCCATGCACGGGGGATGGCGTGACTGAAACCGGAGTTCTGCCCGCGCAAACCCTGCGCCGCCTGATCGACGATGGCGTGATCGGCGCCGACCGACCCATCCTTTCCGAACAGATCCAGCCCGCCAGTCTCGACCTGCGTCTGGGTGATGTCGCCTATCGCGTTCGCGCCTCCTTCCTCGCCGGTCAGGGCCGCAGCGTGGCCGAACGGATCGCCGAATTCGAGATGCACCGCATGGACCTCAGCGCCGGTGCGGTGCTGGAAAAGGGCTGCGTCTATGTGATTCCCCTGATGGAGCGGCTGGCGCTGCCCGAGGGCATCACCGCCGTCGCCAATGCCAAAAGCTCGACCGGGCGGCTCGACCTGCTTACCCGTACCATCACCGATGGCGGGGTGGAGTTCGACCGCATCGCCGGGGGCTACAGCGGCCCGCTTTATGCCGAGGTCTGCCCGCGCAGTTTCTCTGTCCTGGCACGGGCCGGGCAGCGGCTGAACCAGATCCGCTTCCGCCACGGTCAGGCCGTGCTGTCGGATGCGGACCTCACCGCATTGCACGGGCGCGAACCGCTGGTAAACGGGCCTGCGGTGATCTCGGAAGGTCTGGGCTTTTCGGTCGATCTGCGGCCGGGGCCGGATGATCTGGTGGGCTATCGCGCCAAGCCCCATACCGGCGTCATCGACCTTGACCGGATCGGTCATTACCCGGCCGCCGAGTTCTGGGAGGAAATCCGCAGCCGCGACGGCAGGATCATCCTCGATCCCGGTGCCTTCTACATTCTGGTCAGCCGCGAGGCAGTGACGATCCCGCCGGATTACGCCGCCGAAATGGCGCCCTATCTGGCGATGGTGGGCGAGTTCCGCGTACATTACGCAGGCTTCTTCGACCCCGGCTTCGGCCATTCGGCGGCAGGTGGCACAGGCTCGCGCGGTGTGCTGGAGGTACGCTGCCACGAGGCGCCCTTCGTGCTGGAGCATGGGCAGATCGTGGGGCGGCTGGTCTATGAGCGGATGTCAGAGCGGCCCGAGACACTGTATGGCGCCGGGATCGCCTCGAACTATCAGGGGCAGGGTCTGAAGCTTGCCAAGCATTTCCTCGCCTGAGCGGGCTTGAATGTGCCATGGGGGCTGCCCGCCCCCACGGCACCTCCCCCGAGGATACTTCTCGACAGAAAATGCGGCTCAGCGGCCCAGACGGCGGGCGATGCGGGCCGCATGGCGGGCCTTTTTCGTCATGTCGCGCGCCGCGCTGGCCTGTTTGCGTTCGTCCGCCGTCATCTGCCCCGGCGGCTTGCCCTTGCGCGCCACATGGTCGATGCCCTTGTTGATCGCGGTATTCATCGCGCGGCGGAAAATCATGTTGAAGATCTGCTGAAAGATCCGTCCTGCATCCATGGCGTCAATCCTCGAATAGTTCGGTCTGGCCGGTGGGGCTGTCTTCATCGTCTTCATCGGGGCGCTGCATCGAGCCGGGCAGCGGGCGGTTGTCCAGCAGGCCAGCCGCGCGAAGATCCTTCAGCCCCGGCAGGTCGCGGGCCGATTCCAGCCCGAAGTGATCAAGGAAGGTCTCCGTGACAACGAAAGTCACCGGACGCCCCGGTGTCATGCGGCGGCGGCCCAGGCGAATCCATTCCATCTCAAGCAACTGGTCGATGGTGCCGCGGCTGACGGCGACGCCGCGGATTTCCTCGATCTCGGCGCGGGTGGCGGGCTGGTGATAGGCAATAATGGCCAGCGTCTCGATCGCGGCGCGGCTGAGCTTGCGTTGCTCAACCACTTCTTTCTGCATCAGATGGCCAAGGTCAGGCGCGGTGCGGAAGGCCCAGGCATCGCCCACCCGTACCAGACGCACGCCACGCCCCTCATAGCGACGGCGCAGATAGGCCAGCGCCTCGGCCGGGTCGCAGCCATGCGGCATGCGCTTTTCCAGTTCCGCGACCGAGACGGGTTCCGTGGCGGCGAACAGGATCGCCTCGACCATACGCTCCTGTTCCGCAATGGGCGGAGCATCGAAAAGGCTTTTTTCCTGCGGTTCGCTCATGCGCCGTCCTTCCGGCGAATCTGGATCGGAGCAAAGGTTTCCCCCTGCCGGATATCGACCTGGCCCCGTTTCGCCATTTCCAGAATAGCTGCGAAATGCGCCGCAATTGAGGAACGCCGGCGCATCGGATTGCGGTCCCAGCCTTCGGGCAGCCAGCTTTCAAGGTCGGACCAGCTTGCGGCATAGCCGATCAGGCCGCGCAACCGCTCCAGCGCCTGTTCCATGGTGAACACGTCGTCGCGGTCCATCACGAAGGGGCGGAATTCATCCTTGGTGCGGATGCGGGCATAAGCGCGCATCAGGTCGATCAGCGAAGCGGTATAAGTCACCTTGCGGGCGCGGATCACCTCCTCCGGCAGACCGCGCACAAAGAAGTCACGCCCCCGCTGGTCACGGGCCATCAGCCGGGCTGCCGCCTCGCGCATCGCCTGCAGCCGCTCCAGCTGGTACGCCAGATGAGCCGCGAGTTCCTCGGCGCTGGGGCCTTCCTCGGTCGGGTCGGGAGGCAGCAGCAGACGCGATTTCAGATAGGCGAGCCAGGCCGCCATCACCAGATAATCCGCCGCCAGTTCGATCCGCAGCGCCTTGGCGCGATCCACGAAGCCAAGATATTGCTCGGCCAGTTGCAGCACAGAAATGCGCCGCAGGTCGACCTTCTGAGTGCGCGACAGCGTCAACAGCAGGTCAAGCGGGCCTTCGAACCCGTCGACATCGACGATCAGCGCCTCTGCCGCCAGCCGGTCGCTGACACTGAGCCGTTCTGGCCCGGTGTCCTCCCAGCCGTCAGCCATCCGCCCCCCCGATCAGCGCATCATGTTCGGCCCGCAGGGCCGACAGATCGGCAGGTTCAGGCGCCTTGCGGGCGGCCAGCATGGCTTCGGCCCTGGCTTGCCCCTCACGGGTCAGCTGCCCCGCAGCGGCCGCTACAGCCTGCATCTCTGCCATATCGCCCTTGCAGTGCAGGGCGATGTCGCAACCCGCCGCGACGGCGCGGGCGGCGCGCTCGCCCAGGGTGCCGGGCAGCGCCTGCATGTTAAGATCGTCCGAGAGGATCAGACCACCAAAGCCGATCTCCTCACGCACCACCCGCATCATGGCGGCGGAACAGGTCGCCGGTTCGCTGTCAAAAGCCGAAAAGACGATATGCGCCGTCATGGCGGCAGGCAGATCGTTCAATGCGCGGAACGCCGCGAAATCCGTCTGGCGCAGGGTATCGGCATCGGTGGCAACTGTCGGGAGATCGTGATGCGTGTCGGCACTGGCGCGGCCATGGCCGGGCATATGCTTCATCACCGGCAGAACGCCGCCCGCCAGATGCCCGTCAGCCGTGGCGCGTCCCATGGCGATCACCGTCGCCGGATCGGTGCCATAGCAGCGGTTGCGCAGAAAAGGATGGGTCACATCGGTCGCAATATCGAGGCAGGGCGCGCAATTGCCGTCAATGCCGACAGCGCGGAGTTCCGCCGCGATCAGACGGGCGCGCAACCACATCATGTGCGCAGCCCCTGCCCCGGCGCGGGCCACCGCATCCAGCGGCGGCAGCCATTCCAACCAGTGCGGCGCGCGCAGGCGCTGCACGCGCCCGCCTTCCTGATCAACAAAAACCGGCGCATCACGCCCCACAGCATCCCGCAGATCAGCGGTCAGCCGGGCCACCTGTTCAGGCGTTTCGACATTGCGTGCGAAGAGGATGAACCCCAGCGGATCAGCCGCGCGGTAGAAAGCCTTTTCCTCGGGCAGCAGCACCGGCCCCGCACAACCGAAGACCGTGGCACCGTGGGTCATCGCACGGCCACCGGAATGCAATCCGGGCCTTCAGCGGTGATGGCAGCGCAGAAGCGGCGGGCATCATCCTCGTCGGCGAAGCCCTCGGCACGCAGGCGGTAGAAGGTGCGACCACCGCTTTCCGCAGACTGGATCACCCGTGATTTGCCCTGCATCAGATCACCAAAGCGACCGGCCAGCTTGTCCCATTGCGCGCGCGCCTCGTCGGCGCTGTCGAATGCGCCAAACTGCACAAGGCGGGTGCCGGGGGCAAGCGTCGCGGGGTCAAGCTCGGCCGTGGCGGCGGTGAGCGCCGCCGTCACCGCATTGGCAACAGGCGCCGCACTGGCCGGGACCAGCCCGGCCGGACGGGCCAGCGGCAGCAGCGACTTGCCGATACCACCGGGCACCACCGGCGCCGGAACGAAGACTTCGGGCTCGGACGGGATGGCGTCCGGGTTGGCCGGGGTCAGTGGCGCGGCACCGGCGGCAAGCTGATCGGCCAGCGCCAGCACATCCGCCGGGGCATCGGAAGCCGCGTCAGTGGCAGGATCGCCCAGCGGCCCGACCGAGGTCAGCGGGTCCAGCGGCAGATCCGCATCCGACATGGCGGCCAATGCTTCGGGCGCGGGATTGGCTGAAATCGGCGCCTCGGCCTCCGGCAACGGCAACAGCGGCTGCACCGGCGGCTCGGGTGCTGCGGCCACCAACTCGGGCGGCGGCTCGGCGGCAAGGCCGGGCGTATCCTGTTGTGACAATTCCACCGGGCGTGGGGCCAGAACGATCTCGTCGGGCAGCGGGGCTGCAACCCCCACGGCTGCGACGTCATTGACCGAAAGACCCTGATAGGCGGTAATCTCACCGCCCGGATTGTCTGGGGCCACCCGGGCCGGGCCTTCGGCGGCCTTCAGTACCGGAATGCCCATCACATCGCGCATGGCGATGCGATAGCCCCACCAGCCCGCCCCCAGCAACAAGGCCACCGAGACAAGCCCGCCGGTCAGATTGACCCAGCGGCGGCCCCGGCGGGCCTCAGTTCCCTGCCCCGCATCATAGCGGGAATCATAGCCGTCGTAATCCACGTCTGCCATTCTCTGCCCCGGCGCACGGGCACGAAGCCCGTCGCGTCTTTGCCTGTGTGACCGGCGGGGCGCGTTTTATCAGCGCATTTCCTCGACCGGCGTGACCCCCAAAATAGCAAGACCGGCAGAAATCACAACGCCCACGGCCCGCGCCAGGGCGATTTTCGCCTGCGAAACGGTCACATCCTCTTGCACGAAGCGTAGCGAAGGCTCGTCATTGCCCCGGTTCCACAGGCCATGCAGGTCCGATGCCAGTTCATAAAGGTAGAAGGCCACGCGATGCGGTTCATTGCCGCGCGCGGCGATTTCCACCAGACGCGGCCATTCCGCCAGCTTGCCCACCAGCGCCAGTTCCGCCGGATGCGACAGCAGGTCGTGCTTCGCCCCCGCCAGCGTCGCGTCATCCACCGCAACACCCGCTTCGCGTGCCTTCCGCAGGACCGAGTTGATCCGGGCATTGGCATACTGAACGTAGAAAACCGGATTGTCCTTCGACTGTTCCAGAACCTTGTCGAAGTCGAAATCCAGCGCCATGTCGTTCTTGCGGGTCAGCATGACGAAGCGGGTCACATCGGCGCCCACCTCCTCGACCACATCGCGCAGGGTCACGAAGGTGCCTGCACGTTTCGACATCTTGAAGGGCTCGCCGTTCTTGTAAAGCTTCACCAACTGGATCAGCTTGATGTCCAGCGGCACCCGCCCGTCGGACAGCGCCGAAACGGCAGCCTTCATCCGCTTCACATAGCCGCCATGATCGGCGCCGAAAATGTCGATCAGCTGATCGAAGCCGCGCCGCACCTTGTTGTAGTGATAGGCGATGTCAGGGGCGAAGTAGGTCCACGACCCGTCCGATTTCATCACGGGACGGTCCACGTCGTCGCCATGCGCGGTCGAGCGGAACAGCGTCTGTTCGCGCGGCTCCCAGTCTTCGGGGGTCTTGCCTTTCGGCGGTTCCAGCACGCCTTCATAGATCAGGCCCATGCCGCGCAGGGTTTCGATCGCAGCCTCGATCTCGCCGGTGCCGTAAAGCGCCTTCTCGCTGGAATAGACATCCATGCGCACGCCAAGCGCCGCCAGATCCTCGCGGATCATCTGCATCATCTGCTCGGTGGCAAATTCTCGCACATCGTCGAGCCAGACGGATTCAGGCTGGTCCAGCAGGCTGGTGCCATATTTCGCCTTAAGCGCCTCGCCCACCGGGATCAGGTAATCGCCGGGGTAAAGCCCCTCGCGGATTTCCGGCTCCAGCCCATTGGCCTCGCGGTAGCGCTCATAGGCCGACCGTGCCAGCACGTTCACCTGTGCGCCGCCGTCATTGATGTAATATTCGCGCGTTACGTTCCAGCCCGCAAAGGCCAGCAGGTTCGACAGCGCATCGCCCACCACCGCGCCCCGCACATGGCCGACGTGCATCGGGCCGGTCGGGTTGGCCGAGACGAATTCAACGTTCACCTTCTGCCCGGCGCCCAGATCGGACCGGCCGTAATCGGCGCCGGCGTCCAGAATGGCCTTCACCAGCCCCTGCCAGACGCCCGGTTGCAGCCGCAGGTTCAGGAAACCCGGCCCCGCCACCTCAGCCGCCGCGATGCGCGGATCGTTCGCCAGACGGGCGGCCAGCGCATCCGCGATGTCGCGCGGCTTCATCCCGGCGGGCTTGGCCAGCACCATGGCGGCATTGGTCGCCATGTCGCCATGGGCCGCATCACGCGGCGGTTCGACCGTGACGGCTCCAAGGTCCAGCCCCTCGGGCAGCGCGCCGGAAGCGGCCATCGCTCCAAGCTCGGCCACGACGAGGTTCCGCAGTTCGGTGAACAGGTTCATCTTGCACGTCCTTCCTATCCCTCCGGCACATGCCAGAGGCCGGAAGGCGGGTCAAGTTCGGGCAGGTGTTCCGGGGCCGCGCGTCAGGAAATGCAGGGCCACAATCAGCGCGGCGATGCCCCAGACAGGCCAGGGCGTGCCCGCCAGCGCAACCATTCCGGCGCTGTAACGCTCCGGGTCCAGAAAGGCCGAAGCGACCAATGCAAAGACCGACAGCACCGAAAGCGGCCGGATCGCACGGTTCATCAGATCGATCCGGGCGCTGAGTTCCGGGCCGTCGCCCTGCGCCACCAGTTCGGCAATGCGGCGCAGACGGGCGGTGTCGGACAGAAGGTTCAGCCCCATGATGCCACCCGCGCGCGATGCTGGGCCTCGGTCAGATGAAGCTCGGGACCGATGAACGCCTCGGCCCGCACGATCCAGCCGCCCTTGCCGCCATCCCGCCTGCGACAATATCTGCGGCTGGCAGGCCGCGCATCGCCAAGCGCATAGTAATAATTCCGCCGTGCCACCCCATATACGTCGGGCAGCGTGTTCGGCATAGCCTCAGCCGCCAGCCGTGCGGCCGCCAGCGTCTTCGGCCCGATCACGCCGTCATCCACCAGTGGCCAGCCCAGCGTGGTCAACAGCCGTTGCAGGATCTTCACCGCATTGGAACCGGCATTGACATACATATCAAAGACGCTGGCCTGCAAAGCCACGGGCAATTCCGCCAGACGCGGCCGTTCAAAATAATGCCTGAGGTAAATCTCCACCGCCTGCGCGCGGGTCAGGCGACGCACATCCGCCGCTGTCACCTGCCCGTCGCGATCAAGGTCCAGCCCCAGACGCCGCAGGGTATGGATGGTGACACCGTGATTGGTGGCCCCGCCCGGATCGGCGGGGTCATTCACATAGCCGCCCTCGCGGGCAACAATTTCTTCTGCGATCTGTTTGACGGTCTGCATGGCCTGCCCCTGTGAAACATGGGGACAGGCTGGGCCAGACTGATTAACCGGCCGGAAAGGAGGCGCGCGTTACGATCCGCTTTGCTTGTTCGGGTCTTCGTAGACGCCCTGTTCCTTCAGCGCGTCGATCACCTCTTTCGGCATGTAGGTCTCGTCATGCTTCGCCAGAATCTCGGTCGCCTCGAACACGCCATCCACCATCTTGCCGGTGCCGATCATGCCCTGGCCCTCCTTGAACAGGTCAGGCAGCACGCCGGTATAGGCGACGGGGATGCTTTCGGCGCCGTCGGTGACGCGGAAGGTGATGGTCTCGCCCTGCCCGCGCACCAACGAGCCATCCTCGACCAGCCCGCCCAGGCGGAACACCTCGTCCATCTGCGGCGGATCGGCCACCACCTGCGCCGGGGCTCGGAAGAAATTGATGCCGTCACGCATCGCATAGCCGATCAGCGCGGTCGATCCGGCCAGCGCGACGAAAGCCAGCGCGATGATCTGGATGCGGCGCGTTTTCTTCAGCCCCTTCATGGTCGTCTCCTTACGGGAAGACGGGAGCCAGCATCAGCCCCGCAGTCTCCTCCAGCCCCAGCATCAGGTTGGCATTCTGGATCGCCTGACCGGACGAACCCTTGCACAGGTTGTCCAGTGTCGCCACCACCAGCGTGCGCCCCGGCACCCGGTCGCCCACCACCCCGATATGACAGAAATTGGAGCCGCGGGTATCCCGTGTCGAGGGGAGTGCGCCGAAAGGTAGCACCTCGATGAAGGGTTCCAGCGCATAACGCGCCTCCAGCGTGGACCAGACGGTCTTCGCATCGCCCTTCACATAAACGCTGGCGAGGATTCCGCGGTTCATCGGCGCCAGATGCGGGGTGAACTGCACCAGAACAGGCCGCCCGGCGATCTTGCTGAATTCCTGATCGAATTCGCCCAGATGCCGGTGCTTTCCCCCCGCCGAATAGGCATGCGTGCCCTCCGACAGCTCGGCATGCAGCAGGTTTTCCTTCAGCGACCGCCCGGCCCCCGAAACACCGCATTTCAGGTCCAGCAGGATGTCATCCAGATCAATGCAGCCTGCCTCAATCAGCGGGCGCAACGCGAATTGTCCGGTCGCCGCATTGCAGCCGGTGCCCGCGACCAGCCGGGCGGACCGGATGTCCTCGCGATAGAACTCTGTCAGGCCATAGACCGCCTCGGCCTGCAACTCCGGCGCGGCATGCGGCTGCCCATACCATTTCTCGTATTCCGCCACATCGCGCAGCCGGAAATCGGCCGACAGATCGACAATCTTCAGATCGCGCGGCAAGTCCTTGATCACCGCCTGCGAGGTCGCATGCGGCAGCGCGCAGAAGGCCAGATCCACCTTGGAAAAGTCGATCTCATCGATCTTGCACAGCTTCGGCAGGTCGATATGGCGCAGGAAGGGAAAGACCTCGGCCATGGCCATGCCCGCTTTGCGGTCGCCCGACAGCGCGACAATCTGCATCTGCGGATGGGTGGCGATCAGTCGCACCAGCTCGGCCCCGGTGTAACCGGATGCCCCGAGGATGGCGATGCGCTTTTTCATGGCGGTCTCCCTGACTGGAAATCGCCCCTTCTTTGCGGCCGGTCGCGGTGCAATGCAAGCGCTCAGTGGTCCTTGGGGGCACGTTCCCCGGCACGAATGGCGAAGGACAGCCGGTTCTCGGGTGGCGGCAGCGGGCAGATGGCGAATTCGGTATAGGCGCAGGGCGGGTTGAAGGCGCGGTTGAAGTCAAGCCAGACGCGGTTCCCATCGACCTCGCCGATCAGAAACCGCGAGGCGCCATAGGTTTCGCGCCCCGAGGTGGCATCGCGGATCACGAACATCGGCTTGCCACCCTTCACATGGGTCGGAACAAGGCTGACCTTCTGCCCCTCATGGCTGAACCGCGCGACATGGGTCTGCGTCACCGCATCGCTGCGGCCTGCCACCATCTCGACCTGCCGGGTGATCGGCACCTCCAGCGCCAGCCAGTCGGCGGCGATCACCCAGGCCGGATCGAAGGGAAACCGCTCGATGCCAGCGAAGCCCGCGCGCGCCGGATGGTCGATCTGCCGCACGCGCAGTGCCGGGGCGCCCTCCACGATATGCAGTTCCAGCAAGAGCGGCGGCACCCGCAGCAGCGGGAAGCCCCCGGCGCCGGGCAGGAAATCCTGCACGCCCGCCGCCGTTTCGAACCGCGCCACCAGATCGGGCGCCAGATCCAGCAGGCCCAGCCGCTCCGGCCCGACCGACAGGCGCAGGTCATTGCCGGCGCCGCTGCCCACTGTCCAGCGGCCGGGTTGCAATTCCAGCCGGTCGGTCAGGTTCAGCCAGCCATCCTCGGCCACAAGCGCCGCCAGCCGCGCCGCCTGCCAGTCGTCAAACGGCGTCATGCCGCCTCGAAAGCGATACGGCGGCGCAGGAATTGCGTCGCCTTGGAAGACACATTCGCCGGGTCACCTGTGGTCAGGAACTTCGACTCGGTGCCGGAGCCGATGAACTCCGGCCGCCGCGCCAGATAATCGGCAAGGCTTTCCGCCACCAGATTGGCCTGGCTGAACACCTGCACATCCGCCCCCAGGGCCTCCTGAAAGGCGTTCTGCATCAAGGGGTAATGGGTGCAACCCAGGATCGCCGCCTCGGGATGCGGCATCCGGCGCTTCAGCGCCTCGACATGACTGCGCACCAGTGCTTCGGCCAGAATCTCATCGCCCTGCTCAATGGCATCGACCACGCCGCCACAGGGCTGCGCTTCGACATCGACGCCGATGGCGCGGAAGGCAAGTTCGCGCTGAAATGCGCGGCTGGCCACGGTGGCCGGGGTGGCGAACAGCGCCACATGTTTCACCGCAACCTCGCGCGGCGGGCTGTTATCGCCCCATTGCCGTTCGGTCAGCGCCTCGATCAGCGGAACAAACACCCCGAGCACCCGCTTGTCGGCGGGCAGCCATGTTTCCTGCATCCGTTTCAGCGCGGCGGCAGAGGCGGTGTTGCAGGCAAGGATCACCAGATCACATCCCTCGGCCCACAGCCTCTCGACCGCGGCACAGGTCAGGTTGAAGATGTCGTCATGCGTCCGCACCCCGTAAGGCGCATGGGCATTGTCGCCGAAATAGACAAAGGGAACCTCGGGCAGACGCCGGGCCACCGCATCAAGAACGGTCAGCCCCCCCAGCCCCGAATCGAACACGCCTACCGCCATCGCTGCCCTCCCCTTGCCGGGATTTGTATTTCGCCTCGAACTCGTAGCCATAAGCATACGAGTCGACCGGCCTCGGGGAAAGCTCATAGGTGGAACGGCGCAGGAAATCCATCATCCCGCGTGCGTCCGGGCCAAAGGTGGCAAGACGATCCGGCGGGATCGGCTGGCCGATAGCCACTCGCACCGGCCGGTCCATCCGGGCGCGGAACTCCTTGATCAGCAGGCCCAGCCGCAGCGTGTAATGCAGGTGGCTGGCGATCTGGAACAGGCGACTGTTCTCGCCCTCAAAGAACAGCGGCACCACTGTCGCGCCGCTGCGCTGGATCAGCTTTGCGGTAAAGTTGCGCCAGCCGGGGTCCATCGGTCGGGCGCGGAACGGGGTCGCGGCGGTCGAGACAGTACCGCCCGGAAAGATGCCGATTGCCCCGCCGCCCGACAGATAATCCAGCGCCGTGCGCCGGGTTTGCAGGTTCAGCGCCACCGCTTCGGGGGTTTCGTCAAAGGAAATCGGCAGGATCACCCGCCGCAGATCGGGCGCTTTGACGAAAACCGAATTGGCGAGGATGCGGAAATCTCCACGCCACGCATCCAGCAGATTGCCCATCATCAGCCCGTCAAGGATGCCATAAGGGTGATTGGCAATCATCACCAGCGGGCCGGAGCCCGGGACAGAGGTTAAAGAACCGGATGTAACCTCAAGCCGCAGACCGAATTTTTCGGGCATCACCTGCCAGAAGCTTTGCCCGGCGGCCATCGCCGCCTCATATCCGGCCGCGCGGGCGATCACGCGCGGCCGTCCGGTCGCGTTTTCCAGAAGCCGGATCAGCGCCCGCCCGCCCCGCGACCGCGCGGCCGAGGCATAGGAGATATCGCGGCTGACATTCCGCTGTGCTTCGACCAGACTCATGCGCGTTCCCTTTCTGTCGTCGCCACAGGCAAACGACAGAAAGGTTACAACGCGATGACGCTCAGGCCGCCAGACGCGGCGCGCTGTCACCACCCGCGCGAATTTGCGCGATCAGATCGGCCCGCCGTCTGGACGCCTTTTCGGCGTTGGCCGTCTTCACCGGACCATAGCCGCGAATCGTCAGCGGCAGCTCCAGCAACTCACGCAGCAGAGGTTCCGTCGCGGGGGTGCACAGGGGCAGAAGCGCCGCCATGTCGCCCTCGTATTCCGCGATCAGCGCGCGTTCCATACGGCGTTCGGGGTGGCGGCCGAACGGATCGAGGGCGGTGCCGCGCAGACCCTTCATCCGGGCGAGCAAGCGGAACAGCGGCAGCACCCAGGGGCCGAAGGCGCGTTTCTTCGGCCGGCCATCCGCCCCGGTGCCGCCAAGGATCGGCGGGGCGAGGTGGAAGGTCGGGCGCAAACTGCCCTCAAGCTGTTCCTGCGCCTTCGCCATCGTTTGCAGATGCAGCCGCGCGACCTCGTATTCGTCCTTATATGCCAAGAGCTTGTGATAGCCTTTTGCCACAGAGTCGCGCAGGCTTTCCGGCGCCGCCGCCACCGCCGCCAGATAGCGCGCGGCCAGCTTGTCATCCTGCCAGGCGCGCAGATGATCGGCACGGAAGGCCACCGGATCGACCTGTGGTTTGGCCTCGGGCACCAGCAGCGCGGCGGCCTCCTGCGGTTTCTCGGCTGCCCAGCGGCCAAGGTCAAAGGCGCGCAGATTGGCCTCCACCCCCGCGCCGTTCAGTCGCACCGCCTCGCGCAGCGCCGCCAGCGTCAGCGGCACAAGCCCCGCCTGCCAGGCCATGCCCAAGAGCACCATGTTGGAAAAGATCGAATCCCCCAGCGCCACGCGCGCCAGTTCGGTCGTGTCGATGAACCGCACCGCCTGTTGCAGCCGCGCCTGAAGAGCGACGCGCAAATCCTCTTGCGGAATACGGAATTCGGTGTTGCGGGTGAACTCGCCGGTCACGATCTCATGGTCGTTGACCACGGCTTTCGTGCGCCCCGTGGTCATCAGGCCCAGCGTCTTGGCCCCCGCCGTCACCACAAGATCACCACCGATCACCGCATCGGCCTCGCCCACCGCCACGCGGATCGCCGAAATGTCAGCAGGCTTTTCCGCGATACGGCAATGGATATGCACGGCTCCGCCCTTCTGCGCGAGGCCCGCCATCTCCATCATGCCCGCGCCCTTGCCATCGATATGTGCGGCCATGGCAAGGATGGCGCCAATGGTCACCACCCCGGTTCCGCCGACGCCGGTGATGACGATGTTATGTGTGCCATTGATCACCGGCAGCACAGGTTCGGGCATGTCCGGCAGGTCCAGCGCCTTCGCAGCCGCCTTGCGCGGCTTTGCACCCGCCAGCGTCACGAAGGACGGGCAGAAGCCGTTGAGACAGGAAAAATCCTTGTTGCAGGACGACTGGTCAATCGCGCGCTTGCGGCCCAGTTCAGTTTCCACCGGCACCACGGAAACACAGTTCGACTGCACGCCGCAATCGCCACAGCCCTCACAGACATCGGTGTTTATGAACACCCGTTTATCAATCTCGGGGAAACTGCCCTTCTTGCGGCGGCGGCGCTTTTCGGCCGCACAGGTCTGCACATACAGCAGCACCGAAACGCCCGGCACGGTGGCAAGGTGCTTCTGCACCACCTCCATCTCGTCGCGGGTATGGCGCGAGATTCCCGCCGGAAACTTCGACAGATCAAGGTCTTCCTTGGGGTCATAGACCAGCGACAGATGCTTGACGCCCATCGCCAGCACCTCGCGGGCGATGCGGTCGGGGGTCAGGCCGCCCTCGTTGAACTGCCCGCCGGTCATGGCGACAGCATCGTTGAACAGGATCTTGTAGGTGATATTGGTGCCCGAGGCCAAAGCAGCCCGGATCGCCTGAACACCTGAATGGTTATAGGTGCCGTCGCCAAGATTCTGGAACACATGTTCACGTTTGGAGAACGGCGCCTCGCCGATCCAGTTGGCCCCCTCGCCGCCCATATGGGTAAAGCCCTGGGTAGAGCGGTCCATCCATTGCACCATGTAGTGACAGCCGATCCCGGCATAGGCGCGGCTGCCTTCGGGCACCTTGGTCGAGGAATTATGCGGGCAGCCCGAGCAGAAGTAGGGCAGACGCGCCGCAAGATCGCGGGCATTGTCCGCACGTCGCGCCTCGGAAATCCGGGCCAGCCCGGCCTTCACTGCCTCAGTCCCGCGCCCTTCTTCAATCAGGATGCCGCCGATCTTTTCGGCGATATGCAGCGGGTCCAGCGCAAAGCGGGTCGGGAACAGTTCCTCATGTGTGCGGTCATGTTTCCAGCCCAGCACCCGGCGACCGCGACGATCGTCGAAGATCGCCTCTTTCACCTGCACCTCGATCAGCTTGCGCTTTTCCTCGACGACGACAATGACCTCCAGCCCCTCGGCCCAGTCGTGGAAGCCCTTCATGTCCAGCGGGAATGTCTGCCCAACCTTGTAGGTGGTGACGCCCAGACGCTCGGCCTCAGTCGCGTCGAGGCCCAGCAGGCTCATGGCATGGGTCAGATCGAGCCAGTTCTTGCCCGCCGCGACGAAACCGATCCGGGCGCCGGGCTTGCCCCACATGCGCTTGTCCATGCCGTTGGCATGCGAAAACGCCTCGGCCGCGAAGCGTTTGAAGTCGATCATCCGCGCTTCCTGAGCGACAGGCGTATCGCCCAGACGAATGTTCAGCCCGCCCTGCGGCATGCGGAAATCGGGCGTGACAAAGCTCAGACGGAACGGGTCGCCATCGACCACCGCCGTCGCCTCCACCGTGTCCTTCATGGTTTTCAGGCCGACCCAGAGGCCGGAAAACCGGCTCAGCGCCCAGCCGTAAAGCCCGTAGTCCAGCACTTCCTGCACGCCTGCAGGGCTGACGACGGGCATATAGGCATCGACCATCGCCCAGTCGGACTGGTGCAGCACGGTAGAGCTTTCGCCGGTGTGATCGTCCCCCATCGCCATCAGTACCCCGCCGAAGCGGCTGGTCCCGGCCATATTGGCGTGGCGCATTACGTCGCCGGTGCGATCCACCCCCGGTCCCTTGCCATACCACAGGGCAAAGACGCCATCATGCTTGCCCTCGCCCCGCAGTTCGGCCTGCTGGCTGCCCCAGATCGCGGTTGCGGCGAGATCCTCGTTCAGCCCCGGCTGGAACAGGATCTGCGCCGCCTCCAACTCGCGCTTTGCCTTGCTCATGGTCAGGTCGACCGCCCCAAGCGGCGAGCCGCGATAGCCGGTACAATAGCCGGCGGTATTCAGCCCCGCCGCCCGGTCCCGCGCCGCCTGCATCAGCATCACACGCACAAGGGCCTGCGTCCCGTTCAGCAGGACCGGAGATTTCGTCAGGTCATACCTGTCGGCCAGCGACACATCCTTGCGGATCACATTCTGCACGCCCATTGTGCACCTCCCTTGCAAAACGGTCATATCCGCCATGATAGGTCAAAAATGCTGACCTACAAAGCGGGAATTTCCGCCGGTTTGCCGTTTACAGGCACAAAAGCGTGACTATTTACCTGCGGAAATGTTAGCGGTGCAAAAAACAAGAAGAGTTTCACGATGGACTGGGACAAGCTCAGAATCTTTCACGCGGTTGCCGATGCGGGCAGCCTGACCCATGCGGGGGATACCCTGCATCTGAGCCAGTCTGCCGTCTCGCGGCAGATCAGGGCGCTGGAGGAAAGCCTCAATGTCACCCTGTTCCACCGCCACGCGCGGGGGCTGATTCTCACTGAACAGGGGGAATTGCTGTTCGACGCCACCACCGCGATGGTCAAACGGCTGGAAGCCACCGCCGCCCGCATCCGCGACAGCGAGGATGAGGTCTTTGGCGAATTGCGCGTCACCACTACCACGGGCTTCGGCACGCTGTGGCTGGCGCCGCGTCTGGTGAAGCTTTACCGCAAATATCCGGCGCTGAAGATCGACCTCATGCTGGAAGAGCGTGTGCTGGACCTGCCGATGCGGGAGGCCGATGTGGCGATCCGCATGAAAGAGCCGAGCCAGGCCGATCTGATCCGCCGCCGGCTGATGAACATTCGCATGCGGCTCTACGCTTCGCCTGAATATCTGGCCGAACATGGCACGCCCTCGACCATGGCAGATTTCAGCGCCCATCGCCTGATCTGTCAGCACGCGGGCACGTCGCAGGTGGCAGCGGGCGCCGCGCTGGTCGCGCAACTGATGAGCTATGACATCCCGTCGACCTTCACGGTGAACAACTACTTCGGCGTGCTGCAAGGGGTGCTCAGCCATATCGGCATCGGCGTCCTGCCTGACTACATCACCGAAGATTTTCCGCATCTGGTACGGGTGCTGCCGGATGTCGATTCAAACGAGGTTCCGGTCTTCCTCGCCTACCCCGAGGAGCTGCGGCATTCGAAGCGGGTTTCCGCCTTCCGGGATTTCGTGACCGAAGAGATCCAGCTTTTTCGTAAAACGCACCAAAATTAAGCACTTGCGGGGCATGTTTGGCCAGCCATGCAGCGAGCGCATGACGGCCATGCTGCACCTGCGGCATGATTGCCCTTGATCCGTGCGATCTGCCCACATAAATGGCGTCTTGAAGACGGCAATCGAGTTTCTCTCTTGTCGGCTTCATACCTCCCTGTTGGACTTGGGCCGAGCTTCTGCTCGGCCTTTTTTTTGCTCTGCCGATTATTCGGGCGGTTGCCTGCGGAATATGGCAGGCTCTCCCGCATGACGGAGGCACACATGACCAATCCCCGACAATTCCTTTGCACCTGCGGCACGATGCAGTGGGAAATCGCACCAACCGCCCCCGGCACGCATGTTGAATGCTACTGCGCCGATTGCCAGAGCTTTGTGCGCCACCTGAAGGCCGATGCGATCTGGCTGGATGCCCGGGGCGGGACCGAGATTTTCCAGACCCTGCCGCAGCACATCCGCTTCACCGCCGGATATGACCGGCTGGCGGCCCTGCGTCTGGGGCCGAAGGGGCTGATGCGCTGGTATGCGGGCTGCTGCGGTGCGCCCATCGGCAATTCGCTGCCGCATATGGGCCTGCCGTTCTTCGCGGCGATCCTGAAACCCGGTCAGGCGGGGTTCGGCCCGGTGACCTGCCATGCCAATACGGCTGCCGCACACAGCCCGGTGAAACCGAACGGCACATTCGGCGCCATCCTCGGCCTGCTGGCCCGCGCGCTTCCCGCGAAGATCACCGGAAGCTGGCGACAGAACCCGTTCTTTCGCGACAGCCGCACGCCCGCAGTGCGGCCTGAAATCCTCACCCGGGACCAGCGCAATGCCGCAAGGCCGCCCTCAGGCCGGTAACGGGCCTTTCCTCGGGCCGCGCCTTCCCCTAAAGAAGCCCGCATCACGCATCACGACAGGGCGCCGCCATGCAAGAACCAGCCATCTCTCCCGAGCTGATCGCCTCGCACGGGATCAAGCCCGACGAATACCAGCGCATCCTCGAAATCATCGGCCGCGAGCCGACCTTCACAGAGCTGGGTATCTTCTCGGCCATGTGGAACGAGCATTGCTCTTACAAATCGTCGAAGAAATGGCTGCGCACCCTGCCGACGACCGGCCCGCAGGTCATCTGCGGTCCCGGTGAAAATGCGGGCGTGGTGGATATCGGCGACGGTCAGGCCGTCATCTTCAAGATGGAAAGCCATAACCACCCGTCCTACATCGAGCCGCATCAGGGCGCGGCCACCGGCGTCGGCGGCATCCTGCGCGATGTGTTCACCATGGGTGCCCGCCCCATCGCCGCGATGAACGCGCTGAGCTTCGGCCTGCCCTCGCATCCGAAAACCGCGCATCTGGTGAAGGGTGTGGTTGAAGGGATCGGTGGTTACGGCAATGCCTTCGGCGTGCCCACCGTCGGCGGCGAGGTGCGGTTCCACCGCGCCTACAACGGCAACTGCCTTGTGAACGCCTTCGCCGCCGGCCTCGCCGATGCGGATGCGATCTTCTATTCGGCGGCCTCGGGCGTCGGCATGCCGGTGGTCTATCTTGGTGCCAAGACCGGCCGCGACGGTGTGGGCGGCGCCACCATGGCCTCGGCCGAATTCGACGAGACCATCGAGGAAAAACGCCCCACCGTGCAGGTCGGCGACCCCTTCACCGAAAAGCGCCTGCTGGAAGCCTGCCTTGAGTTGATGCAAACCGGCGCCGTGATTTCCATTCAGGATATGGGCGCGGCGGGTCTGACCTGTTCGGCGGTGGAGATGGGCGACAAGGGCGGTCTGGGCATCCGACTGAACCTCGACCATGTGCCGCAGCGCGAAGCGGCGATGACCGCCTATGAGATGATGCTGTCGGAAAGCCAGGAGCGGATGCTCATGGTCTTGAAGCCGGAAAAAGAGGCGGTGGCCCGCGCGATCTTCGAAAAATGGGATCTGGATTTCGCCATCGTGGGCGAGACGATCCCGGAAGACCGCTTCCTCATCCTGCACGGCAACGAGGTCAAGGCCGATCTGCCGCTGTCGAAACTGTCGTCCAGCGCGCCGGAATATGACCGTCTGTGGGTGGAAACCCCGACCGCCGCGGCGCTTGGCGATGTGCCCGCCATCGGTGCCATTGACGCGCTGCGCGCGCTGATCGGCAGCCCGACCTATGCCCATAAGGGCTGGGTGTGGGAACAATATGACAGCCAGGTCGGCGCCGATACCGTTGTCCGCCCCGGCATGGCAGCGGGCGTGGTGCGGGTGCATGGCACGGCCAAAGCGCTGGCTTTCACCAGCGACGTGACGCCGCGCTATGTGAAGGCGAACCCGTTCGAGGGTGGCAAGCAGGCGGTGGCCGAGGCCTACCGCAACCTGACCGCCGTGGGCGCCCTGCCGCTGGCCACCACCGACAACCTGAATTTCGGCAACCCCGAAAAGCCCGAGATCATGGGCCAGTTCGTCGGCGCCATCAAAGGTATCGGCGCGGCTGTGGCAGCGCTGGAAATGCCCATCGTTTCGGGCAACGTCTCGCTTTACAATGAAACCGATGGCCAGCCGATCCTGCCGACGCCGACCATCGGCGCCGTGGGCCTTCTGGCCTCGCTGGATGACCTGATCGCAGGCCGCCCCGCCGATGGCGATGTTGCGCTGGTGATCGGGGAAACCTTCGGCCATCTGGGCCAGTCCGCCCTGCTGGCCGAGGCCTTCGGGATCGAGACGGGCGACGCGCCGCATGTCGATCTGGAAGCCGAAAAGCGCCACGGCGATTTCCTGCGCGCCAACCGCAAGGCGCTGCGCGCCGCGACCGACCTTGGCGACGGCGGCCTTGCACTCGCGGCCTTTGAAATGGCCGAAGGTGCGGGCCTTGGCGTGGCCCTGGACGCAGGCGATATTCCGACGCTGTTCGGTGAAGATCAGGCCCGCTATCTGGTGGCCGCATCCGAAGCAGGCGCCGCCGCGCTGGAAGCCGCCGCGCTGACCACCGGCGTCCCGGTCCTGCGCGTCGGCCGTTTTGGCGGCGATACAGTCCACTTTGGCGCAGACAGCGCCGCGCTGGCCGATCTTTCGGCGCTGTATCGCGGTGCCTTCGCTGCGGCCATCGAAGGATGATCCGTGTCGCGCAGCCTTTGGACGCGGAATTCATCCGCGCCCTCTGGCTGCGCGCTGACAATCGCGTCTTCCTCGATCCCCCCGCCGAGGGCCAGATCGAGGAAGCGATTGCCGTTGGCGACCTGCTGCTCTGGCTCGATGCGACCGAACCCGTGGGCTTTGCACTGATTGTCGAATGGCTGCCCCGTGTGCTGGGACTGCGCGAATTTGCCGTGAGCCGCCCGGGCCTTGGCCGCCCCTTCCTGGAGGCGCTGATGACAGAGGTCTTCACCAGACGCCAGGCGCATCGGCTGGGCCTTGACTGCACCGCCGACAACAGCCGCGCCCTGCGATTCTTCGAAAGCGCAGGGTTTCAGCGCGAGGGCGTCTGGCGCGAATGCTGGCAGCGCCCCGGCGGGGACTGGGTGGATTGTGTCTTTATGTCCATGCTGGAACGCGAATGGCAGACACGCGGCCCATGGCCACCGCTTGCAGCCCCCGTCCGCTCGTCCTAGATTGGACGGGAAGGACAGGAGACACCCACATGCCCATGGAAGGCAAGGACATCGAGGCGCTGATCCGGGAATCTTTTCCCGATGCGCAGATCACCATTACCGACCTCGCCGGAGACGGCAATCACTGGGCGGCCGAGGTGGTGGACGCCAGCTTCAAGGGCATGAACCGCGTGCAACAGCAGCGCGCGGTCTATGCCAGCCTGAAAGGCAAGATGGACGGGGCGCATGGCGAATTGCATGCCCTCGCCCTGACCACCAAGGCGCCGGAGTAACAGGCGTGACGCCGAAACTCTGGTTTCTGGCGGTTCTGCTCGGGATCGTGGCGCTGGTCTGGCTGTCCCAGATGCGGCGGCGGGGCAGATACCGGCCCCTCGCCCCCCACGAGGAACCGAAAGTTCCAGACCACAAGCCAGAGCTTGGGACAGAGGCGATAGACCACGCAAGTTTCGCGGCAGCCATGGCCCGGAACGACGCACTCACCCGGAGAGCGAACCACATCCAGCGCAGGATGCTTCGCCGGATCAGACAGACAGATTAACGCTTGAGACCGGGGCAAGGCCCCAGCGATGCAAAGGAACCGCAAGATGAGCGCGCAGGACCAGATCCGCGAGACGATCACCAAAAACGACGTGGTGCTGTTCATGAAGGGCACCAAGATGATGCCGCAATGCGGGTTCTCGTCCCGTGTGGCGGGTATCCTGAATTACATGGGCGTGGATTTCGCCGATGTGAATGTGCTGGCCGATGCCGAGATCCGTCAGGGCATCAAGGATTTCTCCGACTGGCCGACCATTCCGCAGCTTTATGTGAAGGGCGAATTCGTCGGCGGCTGCGACATCGTGACCGAAATGACCATTTCGGGCGAACTCGACACGCTGCTGGAATCGAATGGCATCGGCTTCAACAAGGAAGCCGCCGACAAGATCCGCGAGGCGAATGCCTGAGGCGCATTTTGCGTTGACCTTCAGGTCAAAGCCCTGAACCCTGTCCGCAGTGATTGCAGACAGGGTTTTTCATTTCATGGGGATCGAAGCGATTCTGGCGGCCATTGCCGCAGGCTCGGCGCTGCTGTTTCTGGCCTTCGCCCGGCTCAGCTGGAAATGGACGGTGGCGGCGGCGGGCGCCGCACTGTGGCTGGTGGTGGCCCTGGTGATGACCGGAAACCGGACCGATGTGTTCGAGCCGAACCTTGCCGCCGCCGCTGCGCTGGCCCTGCCGCTGGGGCTGGGGCACCTGCTGCTGCGGCTGGTCTATCCGAAACTGAAGGGGCGTGACCGCGCGCTGGCGGTGCCGGTCCTCTCGGCTCTGGTGCTGGGGGTCGCGCTGATCGCGGCGGGAAGTCTGTGGCGCACGGCTGACTGGTGGCTGGGCCTGTCCGATGCCCCGGTTGCGCGCAGCACCGCGGATATCCGAGCCCTGCTGGAAGGCCCGCGCGGCGCCTATGTGAACGGCTTTCTGCTGGAGGGGCGTGTGGCGCCTCTGCCCGCGCCCGGAATGGCTGCGGCGGAGGTTATCCGCCTGCCCTGCAATGCCCGTTCGGGTGCCGTGCCCCCCGGGAACAGTAACGTCAAGTCCCGGCTGCCCGGCCTTGTGCACCTTGAACTGACTGATGGTCCAAGCGCGCTGCTGCACCTGCCCGCGAAATCCCGCGATTACGGCGACCTGCCACCGCTGGAGGACGGGTTCGGCGGCTGCGGGCTCAGGGGCGGTATGCTGGCGACGATCTGGTATGAACAGCCGGGTCGCGCCATCAGCAACGGCGCCACGGTGGCCTCTGCCATCGGACCCAGGCTTGTCGAGGCGGG
>NZ_LJSC01000051.1:378052-386493 GCF_001303875.1 Gemmobacter sp. LW-1
CCGCCGCTGAATTCAGGGCGCAGGCCCTGCCGCAAATGCAGGTTCTCGCGCGCGCCTTCGTCGCGCTTGCAGCGGCAGGCGCGGCGCTGGCGCTGGTTCAGGCCGTTCTGGCGGTGCCGCACTGGCGGCGGCTGCGGCGGGCGGGCTGACCCTCAGCCCGCAGCCGGGGCGTTTTCGTCCAGCTTCTGCGCCAGCGCCTCGGCCCGCGCAGCAATCTCGGCCAGCGTTTCCTCGACCTGCGGCGGGATCACCGGCACCTCGATCCGCTGCGGCTCGGGCGCGGGGCGGGCCTCAAGCTCGGCCAGACGAGACTTCAGGGCGCGCATCTCGTCTTCCAGCGCGGCGGTCTTGTCGGCCAGCATCAGCCCGGCCATCAGCAGCATCCGCCCTTCCGGCAGACGCCCCATCTGTGCCACCAGCGGCTGCGCCTCGGCATCCAGCATAGCGGCGGCCGAACGCAGGAAATGTTCTTCGCCCGCCTGACAGGCCACGGCGAAGCTGCGGCCTGCGATGGTAATATCAATCTCAGGCATCCGTGGCCTCCTTCGTGTCTTCGGCGCTGGCCGCCTCGTCCCCGGCGGCGGCGCGCACGATAGGCCCGATCTCCGACAGGATTTCGGCCAGCTCAGCCGCCTCTGCCGCACGTTCCGACCGAAGCGATTCCAGCTCGGCCAGCATGGCCTTGTTGATCAGATGCGCCTCGACACGCTCCTGCGCCTCTTCCCGCAGCATCCGCAGCGCCTCGCGCAACTGGATCATGTTCTTCTTCATGCGCTGCGCTTCCAGCCCCTGCGCATCCAGTTGCCGGGTCAGTTCCGCGACCCGTTGTTCCAGTGCCGCACCGGCCTTGTTGTCGCGCGCCTTCACGGCCCGCAGGCGGGCAGTGAGTTGTGCATTGGTGGTGCGTTCGGCCTCAAGCTGTTCGCGCAGGCGGGCAAGCTCTTCCGTATCCGGCCCGGCCCCGGTGGCGGCGGTGGGTTCGGCGGGCGTGGCACCCAGCCTGTCGATCCCCGCCCCGATCCGTGTCAGCGCCGCGGAAATGCGCCGCTCCAGCTCTGCCAAATCGTTCATGTCATTCTGCCCTTGCTTGCCGTCTGTGCCGAGACGGGTGCATTTGCACGAATCGCCCCGGCGCATCGTTTCATTCGATCTTAGCGCAAACATCGCCGGGAATGTGCCCCCAAAACGGCAGATCCTTATCCGCCAAGCACTTGCGTACAAAAGCCCGCCCATGCGCCTTGCGAAGCTTGATCTTGCCCGCCGGGCTGATATGGACCGAAGCGAACCGACGCAACAACGAGGATCCTCGCCGTGGATATTGCGAGCCTGCGCGCCCAGCACCCCGACCACTGGAAGAAAGCCTGCGCCATCCGGGTGCTGACGCTCGATGCGGTGGCGGCCGCCAATTCCGGCCATTCCGGCATGCCGATGGGCATGGCCGATGTGGCGACGGTGCTGTTCGAAAAACACCTGAACTTCGACCCGACCGATCCGAAATGGCCCAACCGTGACCGTTTCATCCTGTCGGCGGGTCATGGCTCCATGCTGATCTACAGCCTGCTGCACCTGACGGGCTACAAGCAGGCCAGCCTTGAAGAACTCAAGAACTTCCGCCAATGGGGCGCCCGCACGGCGGGCCACCCCGAATTTGGCCATATGGAAGGGGTGGAAACCACCACCGGCCCGCTGGGTCAGGGCATCTCGAATGCCGTGGGCTTCGCGATGGCCGAGGAAAGCCTGCGCGCCCGCTGGGGCGCCAAGGTGATGGATCACTACACCTATGTCATCGCGGGCGACGGCTGCCTGATGGAAGGTGTGAGCCAGGAAGCCATCGGCATCGCAGGCAAACATCAGCTGTCGCGCCTGATCGTGCTGTGGGATGACAATGGCATCACCATCGACGGCAAGGTCGAGCTGTCGGATGTGACCGACCAGAAGGCACGCTTTGCCGCCTCGGGCTGGGATGTGTTCGAATGTGACGGCCATGATCCGGTGGAGATCGACGCGGCACTGGACAAGGCCAAGCGCTCGCCCCGCCCGGCGATGATCGCCTGCAAGACGCATATCGCGCTGGGGTCGTCGGCGCAGGACACGTCGAAAGGCCATGGCGCGCTGACCGACAAGCAGCTGATCGCCGATACCCGCGCCGCCTATGGATGGGAGCATGGCCCGTTCGAGATCCCGGCCGATGTGAAATCGGCATGGGAGGCCATCGGTGCCCGTGGCGCGGCCACCCGCGCCGCCTGGGCTGAGCGTTTGGCCGCGCTGCCGCAGGGCAAGCAGGCCGAATTCGCCCGCATCTTCGCAGGCGATCCGGCGCCGAAGCTGGTGTCGGCCATCCGTGGCGTGAAGAAAGCCGCTGTCGAGACGCCGAAGAAGATGGCGACCCGCTCCGCCTCGGAAGTGGTGCTGGCGGCGGTGAACCCGATCGCGCAGGAAACCATCGGCGGTTCGGCAGACCTGACCGGGTCGAACAACACCAAGACCGCCGATCTGGGTGTGTTCGATCCGACGAACCGCAAGGGTCGTTACGTCTACTGGGGCATCCGCGAACACGGCATGGCGGCGGCGATGAACGGCATGGCGCTGCATGGCGGCGTGCGGCCCTATTCGGGCACCTTCATGGCCTTCACCGACTATGCCCGCCCCTCGATGCGTCTGTCGGCGCTGATGGGCATTCCGGTGGTCTATGTGATGACGCATGATTCCATTGGTCTGGGTGAGGATGGCCCGACCCACCAGCCTGTCGAGCATCTGGCGATTTCGCGCGCCACGCCGAACACCTGGGTGTTCCGCCCGGCCGATCTGGTCGAGGTGGCTGAGGCCTGGGAACTGGCGCTGTCATCGAAAACCACGCCGAGCGTGATGGCGCTCAGCCGTCAGGGTCTGGCCCCGGTGCGCACCACGCACACCAACCAGAACCTGTCGGCGCGCGGTGCTTATGTGCTGGCAGAGGCGACGGGCAAGCGTCAGGTCATCCTGATCGCCACCGGGTCCGAGGTCGAAATCGCCTTGCAGGCCCGTGCGACGCTGGAGGCGGAAGGTATCGGCACCCGCGTCGTCTCCATGCCCTGCATGGAACTGTTCGCCGCGCAGGACGAGGCCTATCGCAAGAAGGTGCTGCCCGCCGGTCCGGTGCGTGTCGCCGTCGAGGCAGGCGTGCGTCAGGGCTGGGACCGCTGGCTTCTGGGCGAGCGCGGTAAAGAGGCCAAGGCGGCTTTCGTCGGCATGTCCTCCTTCGGCGCCTCGGCCCCGGCAGAGCGGTTGTATCAGGAATTCGGCATCACCGCCGACAATGCCGTGGCACAGGCCAAGGCCCTGCTCTGATCCCGGCTTGAAATCGCGGAACGGCGGCCCCATACAGGGCCGCCGTTTGCATTTCAGCCCAGCGGCAGCGCCGTGGTTGCCTTGATTTCCTCCATCGACAGCAGCGCCGTAACGTTGTGGATTTTCACCTGCGAAATCAGCGCCTGATAGAAGGTGTCATAGGCCCGCGCGTTCTTTACCCGGACCTTCAGGATATAGTCGATGTCGCCGGCCAGCCGGTGCGCCTCCAGCACTTCGGGGCGTTCGCGCAGGGTTTGCAGGAAGCGGCGCTGCCAGTCGGCCTCGTGCTCCGAGGTGCGGATCAGCACGAAGAAACAGGCCTCCAGCCCCAGCGCCTCGGGGTCCAGCAGCGCGGCCTGCCGGGTGATCACCCCGGTCTCTTTCATCTTGCGGATGCGATTCCACACCGGGGTCTTGGAAGACCCCACCTTTCGGGCGATTTCATCCAGCGATTGCTCGGCATCTTCCTGCAGTTCCGCAAGAATTTTCCTGTCCATCTCGTCCAGCCGGGCCGACATTCCCTGTTCCTCCTGTTTCGTGGAACCCCGTCCCACATCGCCGCCCATACGGAACGGATTTCCTTATCTATCCGCCCATATGGCGCGAAACTAGGAAAATATCCTATATTGCAATGCAGAAACCGCAAGTGCCGGAGGATCGAATGGCCCGCTTCACCCCGAAAGTCGTGACCGCCAATGCGCTGATCGAGGGCGACGTGATCTATCTCACCGCCGACGACCGCTGGACCCGCCTGCATCACGAGGCGGAACTGATCGAAGACGAGGCCCATGCGCAGCTGCGCCTGCTGCATGCCATGGCGCAGAAATCCGTTGCTGTAGGGGCCTATCTGGCCGATGCCAAGGCAGGCCCGAATGGCCCGGAACCCACCCATTTCCGCGAGGTGTTCCGCACCCGTGGCCCGTCCAACTACTTCCTCGGCAAGCAGGCCGAACTCGTCTGACCGCAGCCAGCCAGCCCCGGACCGCATCATGTACAGCTATTCCGAATTCGACGAAGCCTTCGTTCGCACCCGCGTGGCGCAATTCACCCATCAGGTCGAACGCCGCATCGACGGCAGCCTGACGGAAGAGGAATTCCGCCCGCTGCGCCTGATGAACGGGCTGTATCTGCAACTGCACGCCTACATGCTGCGCGTCGCCATCCCCTATGGCACGCTGAACCCGCGCCAGATGCGGCAACTGGCCCATATCGCCCAGACCTGGGACAAGGGCTATGGCCATTTCACCACGCGGCAAAACATCCAGTTCAACTGGCCGAAACTGTCGGACGTGCCGAAGATGCTGTCGGCGCTGGCCGATGTGGGGATGCATGCCATCCAGACCAGCGGCAATTGCGTGCGCAACGTGACGGCCGACCATTTCGCCGCCGCCGCGGCGGATGAGATCGAAGACCCCCGCCCCTATGCCGAACTGCTGCGCCAGTGGTCGACCGACCACCCGGAGTTCCAGTTCCTGCCGCGCAAGTTCAAGATCGCCATTACCGGCGCCGCGCAGGATCGTGCGGTGACGGCGGCGCATGACATCGGGCTGCGCATCGTGAAGAACGATGCGGGCGAAACCGGCTTTCAGGTGCTGGTGGGTGGCGGTCTGGGCCGGACGCCGATGGTCGCCATGACCGTGCGTGACTTCCTGCCCGTGGAAGATCTGCTGCCTTACGTCGAGGCCGTGCTGAGCGTCTACAACACGCTTGGCCGCCGCGACAACAAATACAAGGCGCGCATCAAGATCACCCTGCACGAGACCGGCAAGGAAGAAATCACCCGCATGATCGAGGCGCGCTTTGCCGAGCTGCGCCCGCTGTTCGGCGGCAACGATCAGGCGCTGCTGGCGGATATCCGCGAGGCTTTCGCCCCGCCCGCCTTCCGCAATGCGCCGGTCGAGGCCTATGACGCCTTCTACAAGGCCGATCCGGTGTTCCGCGCCTGGGCCGATACCAACCTGGCGAAACACCGCAACGACCAGTATGCCATCGTGACGATCAGCCTGAAGGCCCATGGCCAGACGCCGGGCGACGCCACTGCCGACCAGATGCGTGTCATGGCCGATCTGGCCGAGCGTTACGGCCATAACGAGCTGCGCGTCAGCCACGAACAGAATGTCATCCTGCCGCATGTCCACAAATCGGACCTGCCGGCGGTGCATGCCGCGCTGATGCAGGCGGGGCTGGGCACCGCCAATGTCGGGCTGATCTCCGACATCATCGCCTGCCCCGGCATGGATTACTGCGCACTGGCCACCGCCCGCGCCATCCCGGTCGCGCAGGAAATCGCCACCCGCTTCGACGCGCTGAAGCTGGAACATGACGTGGGGCCGCTCAAGATCAAGATCTCGGGCTGCATCAACGCCTGCGGTCATCACCATGTCGGCCATATCGGCATTCTGGGTCTGGATCGCGCGGGGGTGGAGAATTACCAGATCACCCTGGGTGGCGACGGCACCGAAGATGCCGTGATCGGTGAGCGTGCCGGTCCGGGCTTCGCCTATGACGAGATCGTGCCCGCGATCGAGCGGATCGTTCTCGCCTATCTCGACCTGCGTGAAGGCCCGGAAGAAACCTTCCTGCAAGCCTATCGCCGGGTCGGCCTGCCGCCCTTCAAGGCGGCGCTTTATCCGGGGGAAGGAAACCGGGATGCCGCGTGACACCTCCGGGCCGGTCGGTACGGTGGCCGACAGGGTCGCCGCGCTGAACGCCCGCTATCGCCATCACGGCGCGACTGCCGTGCTGGAACATGCGCTGGGTGACCCCGATCTGGGGCGCGTGGCGCTGGTGTCCTCTTTCGGGGCGGAATCGGTCGTGCTGCTGCACCTCGTCTCGGTCATCGCACCGGAGACACCCGTCCTGTTCGTTGATACGCGGATGCTGTTCAAGGAGACGCTGGATTACCAGCGCGAGCTGGCCGAGAAGCTGGCGCTCTGCGACATCCGCACCATCCGGGCGCATCCGAAGAAGGTGGAATTCGACGATCCCGACGGCACGCTGCACCAGTTCAATACCGATGCCTGCTGCGCCATCCGCAAGGTGGAGCCGCTGGAACGGGCCCTGAAGGATTTCGACGGCTGGATCACCGGGCGCAAGCGCTATCAGGGCGCGACGCGGCAGGAGGTCGAGTTCTTCGAGGCCGAGGGCGAAACCCGTATCAAGGTCAATCCGCTGGCACATTGGGGTCGCGAGGATCTTGAGGATTACATCGTCAACAACCGCCTGCCCCGGCATCCGCTGGTCTCCAAGGGCTACCCTTCCATCGGCTGCGCGCCTTGCACCAGCCCGGTGAAACCCGGCGAAGACCCGCGTGCGGGCCGCTGGCGCGGCAGCGCCAAAACCGAATGCGGCATCCATTTCATCAACGGCCGCGCCGTGCGCGGCGGCACCACCGAGGAGAACGCGGCATGAGCGTGATCGTCACCGATACCGGCTTCACCCCCGTGGCCGACAGCCAGAACCCCGGTCTTGATGCCGCGGCCACCGCGACGGCACTGGACCTTGCGCATACTGATGATCCTTCAGCGCTGGCAGACCGGCTGGAAGCGATTGCGTTGATCCGCGTCGCCTTCCCCGCCTTCAGCGATGGCCGCGCCTTCACCATCGGCCGCCGCCTGCGCATGATGGGCTACAAGGGCGAGCTGCGCGCCTTTGGCCATGTCATCGCCGATCAATATGCGATGGCCCGCCGCGTCGGGTTCGACTCGGTCGAGATCCCTGACGATCTGGCCGCCCGCCAGCCGGAGCCGCAGTGGAAGTTCCGCGCCGACTGGCAGGCCCATGACTATCAGTCGCGGCTGCGGGCCTGAATCCGGGCTTTCCTCTGGCCTCCACCTGACATATTCAGGATTTGATATTCCATGACCGAGCAAAAACCCGTGTCCGATACCGCCGCGACCAAGGTCCACCTGCCCGATGCGCAAACCGTGCTGTCGGTGAAGCACTGGACCGATGCCCTGTTTTCCTTCCGCGTCAGCCGTCCGCAAAGCCTGCGCTTCCGGTCCGGCGAGTTCGTGATGATCGGCCTGATGGGCGACAACGGCAAACCGCTGCTGCGCGCCTATTCCATTGCCTCGCCCAACTGGGACGAAGAGCTGGAGTTCTACTCGATCAAGGTGCCGGATGGCCCGCTGACCTCGAAGCTGCAACATATCCAGCCAGGGGACGAGATCATCCTGCGCCCCAAACCCGTGGGCACGCTGGTGCATGATGCGCTGCTGCCGGGCAAGCGGGTGTGGTTCCTTGCCACCGGTACTGGCATCGCGCCCTTTGCCAGCCTGATGCGCGACCCGGAGACCTATGAGAAATACGACGAAGTGGTGATGATGCACACCTGCCGCACCGTGGCCGAGCTGGAATACGGCCGGCAACTGGTGGAAGGCCTGCACGATGATCCGCTGATCGGCGAACTGGTGGCGGGCAAGCTGAAATACTACCCCACCACCACACGCGAGGACTTCCACCATACTGGCCGGATCACTGACAACCTGTCCTCGGGCAAGGTGTTTGCCGATCTGGGGCTGGCGCCAATGGACCCGGCGACGGATCGCGCGATGGTTTGCGGCAGCCTTGCGTTCAACAAGGATGTGATGGCGGTGCTGGAAAGCTTTGGTCTGCGTGAGGGCGCCAATTCCGAACCGCGCGAATATGTGGTCGAGAAAGCCTTCGTGGGGGATGGCGTCTAAGGGTCACGCCACAAGTCCTTGAAACAAAAACGCCGCGCGGGTTTCGCGCGGCGTTTCCATTTGATCGGGGCTTACATCCCCAGCGCGGTTTTCACCTGTTTCAGCGCCGCATCCACCAGCGCCGGATTTTTCGCTGCGCCATCCACTGCCGCCTTGAGCGCGGCCTTGGTGCCATCATCCAGCGTCGAGGCATCAATCAGGCCGTTCAGCTTGGCCGCGTCAAACGTCGCGGGATCGAAAGCATTGGCGGTATCGGCCACCGCACCGGCAGCTGCATCATTGGCCGCTGCGGCAGCATCATTGGCAGCGGCCGCCGCATCCTGCGCGGCGTCAGCCGTGTCGCCCGCCGTTGCATCGGCTGTCGCGGCGGCACTGTTGGCCGCGCCCTCCAGCGTCTTGGCAGCAGTGTCAGCCATGGTGCCCGCGGTC
>NZ_LJSC01000052.1:0-5919 GCF_001303875.1 Gemmobacter sp. LW-1
GAAATGACCCCGGTTTTCCCTGCGGTTCGGACATGGTAGGCGCGGCGCGGGGTCATGCGGGGCCCGGCCGGGCAGGGTAAGGATATGTCCATGACGAAACATTGTCTCATGGTGGGTGCGGGTCTTTCGGGGGCCGTGATCGGGCGTCTGCTGGCCGAGGCGGGGCATCGTGTCACGGTGCTGGATGCGCGCGGCCATATCGGGGGTAACTGCCATACCGAGCGCGACGCCGGGACCGGGGTCATGGTGCATGTCTACGGGCCGCATATCTTCCACACCGACGATGCCGAGGTCTGGGACTATGTGAACGGGTTCGAAACTTTTCTGCCCTACAAGAACCGGGTGAAGACCACCTCGCAGGGGGCGGTCTATTCGCTGCCGGTCAACCTGCACACGATCAACCAGTTCTTCGGCCAGACGCTCCGCCCCGACGAGGCGAAGGTCTTTCTGGAAAGCAAGGCCGATACCTCGATCACCGACCCGCAGACCTTCGAGGAACAGGCGCTGCGCTTCGTCGGGCCTGATCTCTACGAGGCCTTCTTCAAGGGCTATACGATCAAGCAATGGGGCTGCGCGCCCTCGGATCTGCCGGCCTCGATCCTGAAGCGGCTGCCGGTGCGGTTCAACTACGACGACAATTATTTCTTCCACAAATTCCAGGGCATGCCGGAGAACGGCTATACCGCGATGATCGGGCGCATCCTCGATCACGCCAATATCACCGTGACGCTGAACACCCCGGTCAGCCGCGATCAGGCGGCTGAGTATGACCATGTGTTCTATTCCGGCCCGATCGACGGCTGGTTCGGCTTCGAGCTGGGCCGGCTGGGCTATCGCACGCTGGATTTCGAACGCTTCGACTATCAGGGCGATTATCAGGGCTGCGCGGTGATGAATTACGGCGATGTCGGTGTGCCCTATACCCGCATCACCGAGCACAAGCATTTCGCTCCCTGGGAAAGCCATGAGGGGTCAGTGCTTTACAAGGAATTCTCGCGCGCCTGCGGGCCCGAGGACATTCCCTATTACCCGATCCGCCAGGTGGCCGAGAAAACCCTGCTGGCCGAATATGTCGCCAAGGCCGAGGCGGAGCCCAATGTCACCTTCGTCGGCCGTCTGGGCACCTACCGCTATCTCGACATGGATGTGACCATCCGCGAGGCACTGGATTGCGGCCGCCGCTACCTCGACACTCTGAAAACCGGAACCCCCATGCCCGCGTTCAACGTAAATCCCCTCTGAACTCAGAACGGTTGACCGGACCTCCCGGGCACAAGCCTCTGCAAGGGCAGACCGGCGTCGTCAAAGCCCGCCATCCGACAAGGAACAGGCGCCGGAATTCCGGCGCCTGTCCGCGATACCCTGTTGTGGATGTCACACCACCAGGAAGTCGCTGCTGCTGAGTGCCAGGCCCGAGTGGAGGGTGGCAAAACGGATTGCGGCGGTTGCACCATTCCCGTCGGCGTCGAAGAGCAGGGCGCCTGTATCGGTTTCGTAGATGATCCGCTGTGTCGCCGTGGTTGCGATGCCTGCCGTATTGGCCACGAAGGCATCGGCGGCCAGAGCCCCTGTTGCCAGCCCGGTGAACACCGCATTCTCCAGCTCGATCATGTCGGCGCCCACGGTGAAGTCGGCAATCACAACGGTCTGGCCGACTTCGAGTGCGGTGTCGAAGACAAAGGTATCGTTGCCGCCGTAGCCATAGAGCGAGTCATTGCCGCCCGCGCCATTCAGCCGGTTCTGCCCCGCATTGCCGGTGATGATCTGCGCCAGCGCATTGCCGGTAAGGTCGATCGCGGTATTCGCCAGCTTGTAGATCGTGCCGAGACGCTCGATGTGATCATCTTCCGCCAGCGTGAAGCTGACCGCCGAGCAGACAGTATCGCTGCCCTGACCAGCGGTTTCCTCGATCACGGTGCCCGCGTTGTAGACGCGGTAGGTGTCGTTGCCGCCATAGCCGTAGAGCGTGTCATTGCCGCCTGCGCCGCCATCATGCAGCACGTTGTCACCCGCGTTGCCGGTGATCACCTGTGCCAGCGCATTGCCGGTAAGGTCGATTGCAGCGGTGTCGACGACAGAAATCGTGCCGAGACGCTCGATGCTGTCATCTGCGGCCAGCGTGAAGCTGACGGCGGAATAGACGGTATCGTTGCCCTGACCAGCGCTTTCCTCGATCTGGGTGCCCGCGTTGAACACCCGATAGGTGTCGTTGCCGCTGAACCCGTAGAGCGTGTCACTGCCACCGGCCCCACCGTCGTCCAGAATGTTGTCACCCGCGTTGCCGGTGATCACCTGTGCCAGCGCATTGCCGGTTAGGTTGATCGCGGTGGTGGCCGTCACCGAGATGGTGCCGAGGCGCTCAATGCTGTCATCTGCGGCCAGCGTGAAGCTGACGGCGGAATAGACGGTATCGTTGCCCTGACCAGCGCTTTCCTCGATCTGGGTGCCCGCGTTGAACACCCGATAGGTGTCGTTGCCGCCATTGCCGACCAGCGTGTCGTTGCCGCCCTCACCGCCATCGTTCAGTACATTGTTGCCGGCGTTGCCGGTGATGACCTGAGCGAGCGTATTGCCCGTGAGGTTGATCGCGGTGGTCGCGGCATCCGAGATCGTGCGCAGGTGCTCGATGCTGTCATTTGCGGCCAGAGAGAAGCTGACAGCCGAATAAACGGTATCTTCCCCCTGATTGGCACTTTCCTCGATCTGGGTGCCTGCGTTGAACACACGATAGGTGTCGTTGCCGCTGAACCCGTAGAGCGTGTCACTGCCACCCGCGCCGCCGTCGTCCAGAATGTTGTCACCCGCGTTGCCGGTGATGACCTGCGCCAGCGCATTGCCGGTGAGATTGATCGCGGTGGTGGCCGCCACCGAGATGGTGCCGAGGCGCTCGATGCTGTCATCTGCGGCCAGCGTGAAGCTGACGGCGGAATAGACAGTATCACTGCCCTGACCTGCGTTTTCCTCGATCTGGGTGCCCGCGTTGAACACCCGATAGGTGTCGTTGCCGCCATTGCCGACCAGCGTGTCGTTGCCGCCCTCACCGCCATCGTTCAGTACATTGTTGCCGGCGTTGCCGGTGATGACCTGAGCGAGCGTATTGCCCGTGAGGTTGATCGCGGTGGTCGCGGCATCCGAGATCGTGCGCAGGTGCTCGATGCTGTCATTCGCGGCCAGGGTGAAGCTGACGGCCGAATAAACAGTATCTTCCCCCTGACCAGCGCTTTCCTCGATCTGGGTACCAGCGTTGTAGACCCGGTAAGCGTCATTGCCGCCATACCCGTAGAGCGTGTCATTGCCGCCGGTCCCGCCGTCGTCCAGAATGTTGTCACCCACATTGCCGGTGATCACCTGTGCCAGCGCATTGCCCGTGAGATTGATCGCGGTGTTTGCCAGCCTGTAGATTGTGCCCAGACGCTCGATGTGGTCATCCGCAGCCAGCGTGAAGCTGACCGCCGCAAAGACGGTATCGTTGCCCTGACCAGCCGTTTCCTCGATCTGAGTGCCCGCGTTGTAGACGCGGTAGGTGTCGTTGCCACCATAGCCGTAGAGCGTGTCATTGCCGCCTGCGCCGCCATCATGCAGCACGTTGTCACCCGCGTTGCCGGTGATCACCTGAGCGAGCGCGTTGCCCTTGAGGTCGATCGTGGCGGTGTCGGCGGCAGAAATCGTGCCAAGATGTTCGATGTCGTCATCTTCGGCCAGGGTGAAGCTGACGGCCGAGAAGACGGTATCATCCCCCTGACCCGCACTTTCCTCGATCACGGTATTCGCATCGCTGATGCGGTATTCGTCGTTGCCCGTACCGCCGATCAGCGTATCCGCGGTGCCGTCAAGGCCATTCAGGACGTCATTTCCGTCCTGACCATTCAGCACGTTGGAGCCGGATCCACCGTAAATGACATCGTCCCCGTTGCCCGCGTTGATCGTGTCATTGCCGCCATGGCCGTAGATCGTGTCGTTGCCATTGGTGATCACCTCGCTTTGCAGGTCGGTGTAGCCGACAGCCATCACCTCGCCGGTATCGAGGCCGTCCACGGCCCCGTTCGCGGTGCCGGGCAGGGTGTAGGGAGCATTGCCGTCGATCGTCACATCCATCAGTACCCCTGCAAGCGGGGGCAGGCCGTTCGGGGCGTAAAAATAGATCTGGGAGCCGACCTGGAAGGCCATCACCGGCACGCTCAGCAGCGGGAGCCCGACCAGGATCAGGGTTTGCAGCGTTCCGGAGCCGAGATAGATGATCGGCTCCTGAGATCCGCCGGTCAGTGCAAAAGTCGCCGAACTCTCGCCGGTGGTCAGTTGCCCGTTGTTGTCCTCGAAGGACCCGCTCAGCGGCCCGCCGGCAACGTTGACCAGGCCGGTGTCAAGGATACCGCCGGTCTGGAGATCCAGAAGTGTACCATTGAACTCGTAAACATTGATCACGTTTGAGGTAACAGACATCGCTTACTCCATCGAATAAGACGCTTCATGTCAGAAGACATATCTTGGATTGATCTTTTACCGCCTGAAAAGGTGGTGACGAAAAGAAAGAACACGTCAGGGTAGTATCAAAGGGTGGTGGGATAAGATTTTGGGGCGGATTGCGCCCCCAAGGTGGAGAAAGTATGGCGGAAGAATGGCTTGTGGTCGCAAGTCCGTCCTGCCTTTCCGGCGCTCCGGCCCCGGCGGATGCGGCAAGAACGATGGCCGGATCACATTTGAAATGACCCCGGTTTTCCCTGCGGTTCGGACATGGTAGGCGCGGCGCGGGGTCATGCGGGGCCCGGCCGGGCAGGGTAAGGATATGTCCATGACGAAACATTGTCTCATGGTGGGTGCGGGTCTTTCGGGGGCCGTGATCGGGCGTCTGCTGGCCGAGGCGGGGCATCGTGTCACGGTGCTGGATGCGCGCGGCCATATCGGGGGTAACTGCCATACCGAGCGCGACGCCGGGACCGGGGTCATGGTGCATGTCTACGGGCCGCATATCTTCCACACCGACGATGCCGAGGTCTGGGACTATGTGAACGGGTTCGAAACTTTTCTGCCCTACAAGAACCGGGTGAAGACCACCTCGCAGGGGGCGGTCTATTCGCTGCCGGTCAACCTGCACACGATCAACCAGTTCTTCGGCCAGACGCTCCGCCCCGACGAGGCGAAGGTCTTTCTGGAAAGCAAGGCCGATACCTCGATCACCGACCCGCAGACCTTCGAGGAACAGGCGCTGCGCTTCGTCGGGCCTGATCTCTACGAGGCCTTCTTCAAGGGCTATACGATCAAGCAATGGGGCTGCGCGCCCTCGGATCTGCCGGCCTCGATCCTGAAGCGGCTGCCGGTGCGGTTCAACTACGACGACAATTATTTCTTCCACAAATTCCAGGGCATGCCGGAGAACGGCTATACCGCGATGATCGGGCGCATCCTCGATCACGCCAATATCACCGTGACGCTGAACACCCCGGTCAGCCGCGATCAGGCGGCTGAGTATGACCATGTGTTCTATTCCGGCCCGATCGACGGCTGGTTCGGCTTCGAGCTGGGCCGGCTGGGCTATCGCACGCTGGATTTCGAACGCTTCGACTATCAGGGCGATTATCAGGGCTGCGCGGTGATGAATTACGGCGATGTCGGTGTGCCCTATACCCGCATCACCGAGCACAAGCATTTCGCTCCCTGGGAAAGCCATGAGGGGTCAGTGCTTTACAAGGAATTCTCGCGCGCCTGCGGGCCCGAGGACATTCCCTATTACCCGATCCGCCAGGTGGCCGAGAAAACCCTGCTGGCCGAATATGTCGCCAAGGCCGAGGCGGAGCCCAATGTCACCTTCGTCGGCCGTCTGGGCACCTACCGCTATCTCGACATGGATGTGACCATCCGCGAGGCACTGGATTGCGGCCGCCGCTACCTCGACACTCTGAAAACCGGAACCCCCATGCCCGC
>NZ_LJSC01000053.1:0-11025 GCF_001303875.1 Gemmobacter sp. LW-1
CACTGATCGCCGCCGCCAGCGGCGCCCCGGCGGGGCCGATATCGGGCGCATGACGCCCCAGCGCCGCCACCCCCAGCGCACGGGTCAGCGTCGCCATGGTCAGCGCCTCGATCCGGTTGCGCGCGGCATCGGGCAGCCGGTTCATCTGCGTCTCCACCGAACCGCCCAGCTTTTGCAGCAACGACATCAGCGGCCCGTTGGTCTTGCGCGCACGCCGGGCAAGCTCGGCAATCTCGTAATCGGGGAAGGCCGCGCGCCGGGGCGCGGGCAGCGCCGCATCGGCGCTTTCAGGGGCGGGGTCCGGGGACTGATCGTCGCTCATATTCCGAAAGTAGGAAGCGCGGCGGCCTTGCGCAATGGGCCTTCGATCAGGACCGCGCCTTCGTCACTGTGCCGGTGACCCCATCCCAGGCCCCGCGCACCAACGCGATACCCAGAACCCGGTCGGGGTTGGTCGGCGGCGGCATCACCACCCCCTCCAGCTTGCTAAAGCCGAAACGCTTGTAATAGGGCGCATCCCCCACCAGCATCACCCGTTCCCAGCCAAGGCGCCGCGCCTCGGCCAGGCTTTCGTTGATCAGAAGGCCGCCCAGCCCCTCACCCTGCCGCGTCGGGTGCACTGCCACCGGCCCCAGCAGCAGCACATCATGTTCGCCCACTTCGGCGGGCCAGTAGCGGATCGCGGCCGCAAGCGTGCCGGTTTCATCCCGCAAAACAAGGCACAGCGGCGCCACCGTCGCCACGCCGTCACGCAGCCGATAGGAGGAAAGCGCCGTTCGCCCCGGCGCAAAGCAAAGGTCGTAAAGCGCCTCCACCTCCCACCAGTCGGCTTCGGTCTCTTCCTCGAGCTGATACATCGGCCGCGCCCTCAAGGGAATCCTGCGGGAACGCGCGTAACACGCGAGGGCAACAGGGAAAAGACGCAATTGCCCTGTGACGGCGCATCGCTTGGAATCGCGGGGTCGCGTAGGTAGTCTGGGGTGAGATCAAGGCATGGGTGATGCGGGTGAAGGTTCTGGTTCTGGGCGCCGACGGCTTCATCGGGCGGCATATTGCCTTCGCCCTGCGCGACGCGGGGCATGAGGTCATCGCCTCCGCCCGGCGGGTGGAGCGTTTGCAGGCCATGGGCTTTCGCACGCTGCGGGCCGATCTGACCGATCCGGCCAGCCATGCGCCCGGCTTCTGGGCTGAGGTGCAGGATTGTGCGCTGGTGAATGCCGCTGGTCTTCTGACCGGGAACGAGCAAGCCTTTGCCGCCGTGCATGACCATGCGCTGCGCGCCGTGCTGGCGGCGGTGGCGGGTCCGTGCCTGCATGTGTCGGCGGTGGGGATCGAGGCCGACACACCTTTCGCCCGCTGGCGCCGGGTGTCAGAGCAGGTGGCGCTGGCCGCTGGCGCCATGGTATTGCGCCCGGGTCTGGTGATGGCAGAGACCAGCTATGGCGGCACCTCGGCGCTGCGCGGCTTCGCCGCCCTGCCCTTCGTCACGCCGGTCGTGGGAACAGGCGCGCAGCCGTTCAACCCGATCCATGCCGCCGATCTGGCCGCCGTGATTGCAGGGATGCTGGCAGAGCCACAGCCGGGGGTGTGGGAGATCGGCGGGCCGGAGGTTCTGACCCAATCCGAACTGGCAACTGGCCTGCGCCGCTGGCTGGGCCTGCGCCCCGTGCCGGTCTGGCAGGTTCCGGAAGGGCTGGCGCGGCTGGCCGGGCACATCGGCGATGCGCTGCGGCTGGGGCCGGTTTCGACCACCGCGCTGCGGCAGCTTGAACAGGGCGTGCAGACCGATCCCGCGCCGCTGCTGGCGCGGCTGACCGTTCGTCCACGCGGCTTCACCGCCTTTCAATTCGCCCGGCCCGCAGGCACGCAAGACCTGTGGCAGGCACGGCTTTATCTGCTGAAACCGCTGATCCGGCTGTCACTCGCGATGATGTGGCTGGTCTCGGCCGGTTTGGGCCTGTTCCTGCCGGGCAGTGCTTTCCTGCCTCACCTGCCTGCCTTGCCCGTAGGGCTGGCGCTGACCATGGCCCGAGCGGGCGGGCTCGCTGATCTGGCGCTGGGGGTCGCCCTGCTGCGCGACTGGCGGCCCGTGCTGGTGGCAAGGGCACAGATCACGCTGGTTCTGGCCTATACGGCTGGCCTGTCCCTGCTTGCCCCCGCGCTCTGGCTTGATCCGTTCGGCGGGCTTCTGAAGAACCTGCCGGTGCTTGCGCTGCTGCTGGTGCATCTGGCGCTGGTGGAGGAACGATGATGGAGCCTTTCCTGCTGGCGAAATGGCTGCATGTGCTGTCCTCGACCCTGCTGTTCGGTACCGGCATCGGCACGGCCTTTGCAATGGTCTGGGCAATGCGGTCAAACCGGGCCGAGGTGGTCGCGCATGTCGCGGCCGGGATAGTGGTGGCCGACTGGCTATTCACCCTGCCCTCGGGCGTGGTGCAGCCGCTGACCGGGCTTTGGCTGGTGCAGGAAACCGGGCGCGGCTGGAACGAAGGCTGGCTTTTGCTGACCTATGCCGCCTATCTGCTGGCGCTGGCCTGCTGGCTGCCGGTGGTCGTCCTGCAATACCGCATCCGCGATCTGGCCCGCGCCACCGCCCCCGGCCCGCTGCCCGCCGCCGCGGTCCGGGCCTTCCGGCTTTGGTTCGTCCTCGGCTGGCCCGCCTTCGGCGCGCTTGTCGGCGTGTTCTGGCTGATGATAGTGAAACCCGACCTGTTCTGAGAGGCCCCATGTCGAAAACCGTCAAGGATTACATCCGCACCATCGTCGATTTCCCGCATGAGGGCATCCTGTTCCGCGATGTGACGACGCTGTTCGCCGATCCGCGCGGCTTCCGCATGGCAATCGACCAGTTGCTGCACCCCTATGCGGGCACCCGCATCGACAAGGTTGTGGGGCTGGAGGCGCGGGGCTTCATCCTGGGCGGCGCGGTGGCGCATCAGCTGACGACCGGCTTCGTGCCGATCCGCAAGAAGGGCAAGCTGCCGGGACAGACCATCTCGCAGGCGTACAGCCTGGAATATGGCGAGGCGGTGGTCGAGGTGCATGACGATGCGATCCAGCCGGGCGAGAAGGTGCTGCTGGTCGACGATCTGCTGGCCACCGGCGGCACCGCCGAGGCCGGGATCAAGCTGGTAGAACGCCTGGGCGGCGTGATTGTCGGCTGCGCCTTTGTGGTGGATCTGCCCGATCTGGGCGGCCGTCGCAAGCTGGAGACGATGGGCATGGAGGTCCATGCGCTCTGTGCCTTTGAAGGGCTGTGAGGCAACGCAGTTAACCCGCCTTTAACCCGAATCGGTGCAAGTCTTGGTCATGGGGCCGGAACCGGCCTCGGGCGCTGCTTGCACAGGTGCCCCAATCCTGACCCCAGCCCCGTCGGATCGAATGTCCGGCGGGGTTTTCTCATCCCGCCCGGCCCTCGGGGGCATCGAGCCCCCTCATGCCGACTTCCGTGGACAGCGGTATACGGGCGCTTTCGCCCTGCCATATGCAGGCGGCACTGTCGGCATGGAGATTTACGCCAAGGTAAAATGCCGTCAGGCGCGCAGGACGGCACCGGGGTTCAGGATGCCCAGCGGATCCAGCGCCGTCTTGATCGCGCGCATGGCGATCAGCTTCACCGGATCGCCATAGGTTTCCAGATCTTTCACCTTCAGCCGCCCGATGCCGTGTTCAGCACTGATCGACCCATCGAACCGATGCACAAGATCGTGGACGCAGGTCTTCACTGCATCGCGCAGCCCGTCATATTCCGCGCGCTGGCGGCCTTTTGCCGGGAAGACGTTGTAGTGCAGATTGCCGTCGCCCAGATGCCCGAAACAGTTGATGCGGAAATCACCCAGTTGCGCCAGCGCAGGCGCGGCCTCGGCCAGAAAGGCCGGGATCGCCGAGAGTGGCAGCGAAATATCATGGCTGGAGATCGAACCGACGCGCCGGTTGGCCTCGGGGATGGTTTCGCGCAGCGTCCAGAATTCCAGCCGCTGGGTTCCGGATTGCGCGATCACGCCATCCAGCACCAGTTCCCCCGCCACCTCGTAAAGCGACATCAGCGCCTCGGTCGCATCCAGCGCAGCGGGCAGGCCGATGTCGACCAGCACGCACCATTCCGGGGCCACGGCGAAGGGCTGGCGCAGGTCAGGCAGGGTTTCGGCAAGGAAATCGAGACCCTGACGGTGGATCAGTTCGAAGCCCGAAACCATGCCGGGCAACTGGTTTTCAGCCAGCGAAAGCAGCGCCAGCGCGGCCTGCGGATCGGGCACCACAAACAACGCGGCGCCAGTGACGGCAGGGCGCGGGAATAGCTTCAGGCTGGCAGCAGTGATCAGACCCAGCGTGCCCTCGGCGCCGATCAGCAGATGGCGCAGGTCATAGCCGGTATTGTCCTTCCTGAGCCGCTTCAGCCCGTGAAAAACCGTACCATCGGCCAGCACCGCCTCGACGCCAAGGCAGAGATCCCGCGCATTGCCATAGCGCAGCACATTCACCCCGCCTGCATTGGTCGCCAGATTGCCACCGATCCGTGACGATCCCTGCGAAGCCAGCGTCAGCGGGAACATGCGGTCCTGCGCTTCGGCTGCCGCATGAATGTCAGCGAGAATGGCGCCTGCTTCGGCGACGATGACATTTTCCTGCGGATGAACTGCCCGGATCGCGGTCATCCGTTCAAACGACAGGATCAGCGGCATGGGGCCTTCCGGCATGACCTGCCCGCCGACAAGGCCGGTGCCCCCGCCCAGCGGCACGATGCCGACCCGCGCCGCTGCACAGGCGCGCACCAGCAGAGAGACCTCGGCCGTATTGCGGGGGGTCGCCACAGCCCCACCCTGCCCCTGCCAGCGACCGCGCGGCTCTTCCAGATCGGCGGGGCGCACCGCGCGCAGCAGTTCTTCGGGAAGGCTGGCCAGAAAGCCCGGATCGGCGGGGTTGAGCATCACACTCTCCATCTGCGCGCAAATTCGTTATGAACGAATTTGCAAATTTCTTTGCAAGAAATTTGTCCCGGCTCAACCCGCATCGGTGCGGCCGCGGCGGTCGCTGCGCAGGTTGGCGTAAAGCACATGGTTGCGCCAGCGGCCCGCGATTTGCAGATAGCTTTGCGCCACGCCCTCATATTTGAAGCCGCATTTTTCCAGTACCCCACGCGAGGCGGCGTTTTCCGGCAGGCAGGCGGCCTCGATCCGGCTGAGGTCCAGCGTGGTGAAGGCATGATGCACGATGGCGCGGATCGCCTCGCGCATGTAGCCGCGCCGCGCATAGCGCTCGCCGACCCAATAGCCCAGCGTCCCGGCCTGCACCGGACCCCGGCGGATATTGTCCAGCGTGATCGCCCCCAGCAGCACCTGATCGTCGCGGCGGATCATCAGGACCGGCAGTGCCGTGCCCTGCGCCTCGGCCCGCTTGGCCCAGTAGACGCGGTTGGTAAAGGCCTTGCGGCTGAGGTGATCATGCGCCCAGACGGGCTCCCAGGGCGCGAGGAAGGCCGCGCTTTCCTGTCGCAGATCGGCCCAGGCACGGTAATCTGAATGCGTCGGCAGGCGGAGCGTCATCCGCTCGGTCTCGATCCGCGGCTTTGCCCTCAGGCCGATCATCAGGCGGCGAGCCTGTCGCGGATCGCCTCCAGCCCCGGAGCGCGTTCCACCGGGCCGTAAAGCGCCAGCGCCACTCGCGAGCCGGTCAACGCGGCACCATAGCGCCGGACATCGGCGGTGGAGACCGCGTCAATCCGCGCCACAGCCTCATCCACCTCAGGCACCCGGCCCCAGATCGACAGCAGGCGGGCATTCCGTTCCGCCCGCGCCGAGGGGCTTTCGAGGCCCATCAGCAGCCCGGCCTTCAGCTGTGCCCGCGCACGGGCAACTTCGGCCTCGGTCATGTCATCGGCGGCGCGTTTCAACTCGTCCAGCGTCAGAGTTGTCAGATCGGCAATCTCGTCCTCAGAGGTACCCGCATAGACGGTGATCGAGCCGGTATCCTCATAGGCGCCGGATTGCGCGAAGATCGAATAGCACAGGCCACGCTCCTCGCGGATCTTCTGGAACAGACGCGAGGACATGCCGCCCCCCATCGCCATGGAGTAGACCTGCGCGGTGAAGACATCGGGGTCACGATAGCCCGGCGCCTCGAAGGCAAGGGCGAAATGCACCTGCTCCAGCCCCTTGACTTCGCGCCGCTCTCCGCCGCCGAAGCGCGCGGCTTCCAGCTGCGGCAGACCGACCGGGCGCAGGGCGCCGAAGATTTCGGTCGCCTGGGCGACGATGGCGTCGTGGTTCACCCCGCCTGCGGCGGCGAGGATCATCTGGTCCGGGCCATAATGCTCCGCCACAAAGCGGCGGAGATCGGCGCGACCAAAGGCGGACACCCGCTCCGTCGGGCCCAGAATGGTGCGGCCGAAGGGCTGATCGGGGTAGCTGACTTCCTGAAGCCAGTCGAAGATGATGTCATCGGGCGTATCCAGCGCCTGACCGATCTCTTGCAGGATCACATGACGTTCAGTCTCGATTTCCTTCGCGTCGAACACCGGGTTCAGCACGATGTCGGAAATCACATCCAGCGCCAGCGCCACATCCCCTGACAGGACACGCGCGTAATAGGCGGTCATTTCCTTCGATGTATAGGCGTTGATATAGCCGCCCACATCCTCGATTTCCTCGGCAATCCGCAGGGCGCTGCGCTTTTCAGTGCCCTTGAAGGCCATATGTTCCAGGAAATGCGCGATGCCGTTCTGATCGGCCCGTTCATGCCGCCCGCCCGCCGTGACCCAGATCCCGACCGAGGCCGATTGCAGCCCCGGCATGTCCTCGGTCACGATGCGAAAGCCGTTGGGCAGGGTAGTGATGCGAAGCGTCAACGCGCGATCCTTTCGCGGACGAGGGTTTGCAGCGCGGCAAGGTCGTTCGGCACCCGCGTCACCCGTTCGGGCCGGTCGAACAGATCCGCCATGCGCGGCGGCAGCGCCGGGCGAATGCCGGTCGCCTGTTCCACCGCATCGGGGAATTTGGCAGGATGGGCGGTCGCCAGCGTGACCATCGGCACGGTGCCCAGATGATCCGCTGCCACCTTCACGCCCACGGCGCTGTGCGGGCACAGAAGCTCGCCGGTCGCGGCGCGTTCGGCGCGGATGGTGGCCAGCGTCTCCTCCTCCGAGCAACGGCCCGAAGCGAAGGTGGCGCGCAGGCTTTCCAGCGCGCCCTGGCTGATGCGGAAGCCGCCCGATTTCATCTCGTCCATCAACTGCGCCACGGCGGCGCCGTCGCGGCCATAGGCATCGAACAGCGCGCGTTCGAAGTTGGACGAGACCTGAATATCCATCGAGGGGCTGATCGAGGGTTTCACCCCGTTCGTCTCATAGGCACCGGATTTCAGCGCGCGGTCCAGAATATCGTTCTGGTTGGTGGCGATCACCAGTTCTGCAATCGGCAGGCCCATGCGCTGCGCGATATAACCCGCGAAGATGTCGCCGAAATTGCCGGTCGGCACGGTGAAACTGACCTTGCGATGCGGCGCGCCGAGGCTGGTCGCGGCCGAGAAGTAGTAAACCACCTGCGCCAGAACCCGCGCCCAGTTGATGCTGTTCACACCCGCCAGCCGCACGCCGTCGCGGAAGGCATGATCGTTGAACATGTCCTTGAGCCGCGCCTGACAGTCATCGAAATCGCCATCCAGCGCCAGCGCATGCACATTCGTCTCGGTCGGCGTGGTCATCTGACGGCGCTGCACCTCAGACACGCGGCCATGCGGGAACAGGATGAACACATCCACATTCGCCAGCCCCTTGAAGGCTTCGATCGCGGCCGAGCCGGTATCGCCGCTGGTCGCGCCGACGATGGTGATGCGCTCACCCGATTTGGCCAGCGCCGCCTGCATCATCTGGCCGATGATCTGCATGGCGAAATCCTTGAAGGCCAGCGTCGGCCCGTGGAACAGCTCCAGCAGAAAATGGTTGGGCGCCAGTTGCTTGAGCGGCGCGCGCGCCGGATGGCCGAAGCCCTGATAGGCCTTGGCAATCAGGCTGCGAAACTCGGCTTCCGAAAACAGATCGCCCATGAAAGGGCGCATCACGCGAAAGGCGATTTCCTCGTAGGGCAGACCCGCCAGCGCGGCGATGTCATCGGCAGTGAACTGCGGCACCGTTTCGGGCACATAAAGCCCGCCGTCACGCGCCAGCCCCGTCATCATCGCTTCGCCGAAAGTCAGAACGGGCGCCTGCCCGCGGGTCGAGATATAGTGCATCGCCTCGCCTCATGCGTTCCGGCGTCTGATACGCCAGAGAAACAGAACTGTCATCCCCGCCCATGCGACCGCAAGCAGAAACCACGTCAGTGCATAGCCCAGATGATCGTTGGGAATACCCGAAGTATCGACCGGCAGCGGCGCGATTTCCGGCACGACTGGTTCACGCGCGACAATCAATGTCGGCTCTGTGCCAAGCCTGGCCGCCATGGCCGGCACATCGCGGGCGAACCACAGGCCCGTCACCGGATTCGGTTCGGGCGTGAAGCTGTCTTTTTCCTCGGGCCAGTGCAGGTTGCCCACCACGCGCACGGGGCCTTGCGGCAGGTCCAGCGGTTCACCATCCGGCACGAAGCCCAGATCGACCAGCACGCGGCGCCCGCCGGTCTCCAGCACACCGATGAGCCGGTGCCCCGGCCCCACCAGCTTGCGCGAGGCCAGCACCTTCAGCCCCTCGCCGGTCATCCGCCCTTCGGCCACCACCGGAAGATAGCGGTCACGCGGGGATTCGGGATGATCGGGCAGCAGCACCGGCGCGGCAGCAATGCGCGCCTCGATCTCGGCCAGCACGCCTTCCTTCCAGTGCAGGCGCTGCATCTGCCAGCTGCCCAGACCAATCAGGATGGCACAGCCGACAAGGCCGAACAGCAGCGGCAGGATCATGCGGCGGGTCATCGGAGCCTCGGAAAAAAGAAAAGCGCGCGCCTTTTACAAGGCCCGCGCCCGGGATGGAAGGGCGCCGGGTCGCGTGACCCGGCACCGGAGATCAGCCCTGACCCCAGACGTAGATCGCGGCGAAGAGGAACAGCCACACCACGTCCACGAAGTGCCAGTACCAGGCAGCCGCCTCGAAGCCGACATGCTGCTCCGGGGTGAAGTGGCCTTTCAGCGCGCGGATCAGGCAGACGGTCAGGAAGATCGTGCCGATCACGACGTGGAAGCCGTGGAAGCCGGTCGCCATGAAGAAGTTCGCGCCATAGATGTTGCCGGCAAAGCCGAAGGCGGCGTGGCTGTATTCATAGGCTTGCAGGATGGTGAAGAACACACCGAGGATGATGGCCAGCGCCAGACCGTTCACCAGATCCTTGCGGTTGTTCTCATGCGCCAGGGCATGGTGCGCCCAGGTCGCCGCCGCGCCCGAGCACAGCAGGATCAGCGTGTTGATCAGCGGCAGGTGCCAGGGGTCGAAAGTCTGGATGCCTTCCGGCGGGAACACGCCGTCAACGATGGGCGACATCGGCCCCATCGGATAAAGCGCGTGTTTGAAGAAGCTCCAGAACCAGGCGGCGAAGAACATCACTTCGGACATGATGAACATGACCACGCCATAGCGCAGACCGATGCGCACCACCGGGGTATGATCGCCCTCCTGCGCTTCCTTCACCACATCGGCCCACCAGCCGAACATGACGTAGAGCACCATGACAAAGCCGATCAGCCCCATCCACGGGCCCGAGCCGTGCATCCACAGCACCGCACCGAACAGCATTACGAAGGCACCGACCGAGCCGAGGAACGGCCAGATCGACGGTGGCAGAACGTGGTAATCGTGGTTCTTGGCGTGAGCCATTGGAGGTCCCTCGTTGTCTTGTCAGTTTACCGCGCCCGTCGGGGGGGCGGCCAGCGCAGCCTGACTTTCGGGCAGCGCGGTTTCGTGGAACGTGTAGGACAGCGTGATTTCCTGCACGAATTTGCCTTCCGGGTCTTTGACGATCTCGGAATCGACGTAGAACGTCACCGGCATGATCGCGGTTTCGCCCGGTGCCAGCACCTGCTCGGTAAAGCAGAAACAGGCGATCTTGGTGAAATAGCCACCGGCGGAATCCGGGGTGACGTTGTAGCTGGCGGTGCCCGCCACGGTGCGGTCGGTCGGGTTATGCGCCTCGTAGAAGGCAAGTCCGGTTTCCCCGATCTTCAGCCGCATGGAATGCTGCTGCGGCTTGAAATCCCAGGGCATGCCCGCCTCTTTCGAGGCGTCGAAGCGCACGAGGATCTCACGGTCCAGCACCACATCCGGTGCGCTCGTGGCGACCGAGGTGGTGCCCGCAAAGCCGGTGACGCGGCAGAACCAGTTGTAGAAGGGCACAGCCGCGAAGCTGAGCGCGCCCATGGTCAGCACGACGCCGACAAGCAGACCTGCGGTGCGTCCGGGCGAACGGTTGGTCATCAGTTGCTTCCCCCCTGCTGCTGGCCAGCCTGCGGCAACGGCACCATTTCGGGCCGCACCACATGATCGAAGGCCTGCATCGGATCGCCGCGCGTAACCTTCACGACGGTCAGACCGAAGACCAGCACCACGAAGGCCACCAGCACGAGACCCAGCCCGACATTGCGGCCAAAGCGGCGGCGATGCAGGTCATGGGTGGGTTTGAGCGTGGCCATGTCACCAGCCTCCGAAACCATAGGAATGCAGCGCCGCCTCGACCAGAAGCGCCACGAAATGCAGGAAGAGATAGAGCAGCGAGAATTTGAAGACCGCTTTCTCGGTGGCATAGCCATCGGCCTCGGCCGCGGCTTCGTCCCGGCGCCAGATCTTCCAGGCGCCCCAAAGGAAGCCCGCGTTCAGCGCGGCCGAAACCGCCAGATAGACCGGCCCGCCGATCGAGGTAAAGCCGGTCGCCAGCGCGAAGGGCACAAGTGCGACCGTGTAGACGAGGATATGGTTGCGGGTGACCCGCTTGCCATGCGTCACGGTCAGCATCGGCACACCGGCCTTTTCGTAATCGCTGTTCATGAACAGCGCCAGAGACCAGAAATGCGGCGGCGTCCACATGAAGATCAGCATGAACATCAGAACCG
>NZ_LJSC01000053.1:11073-68072 GCF_001303875.1 Gemmobacter sp. LW-1
AAGGCCCCCGCCGCGCCGCCGATCACGATGTTCTGCGGGGTCGAGCGTTTCAGCCACATCGAATAGATGACGGCATAGAAGAAGATGGTGAAGGCCAGCAGCAGCGCGGCCAGCGTATTGGCGGCAAGCCACAGCATCATCACTGCAAGGCCCGACAGCGCCAGACCGAAACCCAGCGCCTCACCCGGCTGCACAAGGCCCGCCGGAATCGGGCGCCCCTTGGTGCGGCGCATCACCTGGTCGATATCGGCATCCCACCACATGTTCAGCGCGCCCGAGGCCCCTGCCCCCAAAGCGATGAACAACACGCAGGTGAAGGCCACCAGCGGATGCAGCGAGACCGGCGCGACCAGCAGGCCGACCAGCGCGGTGAAAACCACCAGCGACATGACACGCGGCTTCAGAAGCGCCACGAAATCACCGAAACCGGCTTCGGCCGGTCCGGTCTCGCTGCCGAGGCTGTTGGCGTGGATATCGCTCATATCCGGCTGTCCCCTGGTGGGATCGGGCGGCGGCACCCCGAAGGCCCGCCGCCCGACCGCAAAGTCACATCAGTCTATCAGTTGTTCGCGGCGACCTGCACGGCGGCAGGGGCGGCGATGGACGAGAGCTGCACATCGCCTGCCTTGGCCTTGGCGAGCCATTCGGCATACTTCGCCTCAGACACAACCTTGACGGTGATCGGCATATAGGCGTGGTCCTTGCCGCAGAGTTCCGAGCACTGACCGAAGAACACACCCTCGATGTCGGCTTTGAACCACAGCTGCGCCAGACGGCCCGGCACCGCGTCCTGCTTCACACCGAAGGCCGGAATGGTCCAGGAATGGATCACGTCGGCGCCGGTCACCTGCATCACGACGGTCTTGCCGACCGGCACGACCACGGCGGTATCCGTCGCCAGCAGGTAGTCGGTTTCATCGTAGCCGTATTGCGCCAGCTGGTCTTTCTCCAGCTTGAAGCTCTCGAAGGCGACCGGATCGGTGCCGTCATTTTCCGGGGTGATGCCGTCCTGCACATATTCATAGCCCCAGTACCACTGGTAGCCGGTCACCTTGATGGTGATGTCAGCCACCGGGATTTCCTGTTGCTTGAACAGGATCGGCAGCGAGTAGCCGCCGATGACCAGCAGAATGATGATCGGCACCACGGTCCACGCAATCTCGATGGGCGTGTTGTGGGTGAAGGTGGCGGGTTTCGGATTGGCGCGACGGTTGAAGCGGACAAAGCAGTAGACCATCAGCGCCGTCACGAAGAGCACGATGCCGGTGATGATCACCAGAATGAAGTGGTCGAGCCAGTGGATGTCGGCCGCGAGTTCCGTCGCCGCCGGCTGGAAGCCCAGCTTGCCGTCGACCGGACGGCCGAGCACCGGCAGGTCCTGAGCCAGGGCGGCGCCCGCGACGGCCATCGCAGCCACACCGGCAGCGAGACCCGAAAGGTTCTTCATGAGTCGCATCTTTCTATCCCGTTCGAAGTGCGGCTTATCGTCCGCTTTTCGGCCATGCCCGATGCCCGGGCAGAATCCCGTTGTTTCTGCTTGTGTTGAAACCATATTAGGCAGGAAACGACAAGCAAAACCGTGCGACACTCGGTCGCCGTTTGACATGGATCAAGGACTTCACATGACAGCCAACGCCTTCCGACCGTTCGACATGTCGCTGGATGAGGCGGCAGCGCTGGCCATACTGCGACAGGCTGTCGCAGGGGCTGAAGATGGCGAGCTGTTTCTGGAACGTCGCCGCTCCGAAGCACTGGTGCTGGATGATGGCCGGGTGAAAACCGCCTCTTATGATGCCTCCGAAGGGTTCGGACTGCGCGCCGTCCGGGGCGAGGTCGCAGGTTATGCCCATTCAACCGAAATCTCCGAAGCCGCCATGCGCCGCGCCTCCGAAACCGTGCGGCTGGCGGTGGGCGACGGCGGCGGCGTGATGGCCCCTCCCCCCAAGGGCACCAATGCACGGCTTTATACCGACGCCGATCCGATGCTGGACGCGAGCTTCGCCGCCAAGATCGACGTGCTGAAGGAAATCGACGCCTATGCCCGCGGCCTCGACCCGCGCGTGATCCAGGTTTCCGCTACAATCAGCGCCGGTTTGCAGGAGGTGGAGATCCTGCGCCCCGAGGGGCTGCGCGTCGCCGATGTGCGCCCGATGGCGCGGCTGAACATCTCGGTCATCGTCGAACAGGCGGGGCGGCGCGAGTCGGGCGGCATGGGCGGCGGCGGCCGCTTCGGCCTTGCCACCCTGCTTGACCCCGGCCACTGGCAACCTGTCGCACGCGAGGCGCTGCGCATCGCACTGGTGAACCTTGAGGCCGAACCCGCCCCGGCGGGCGTCATGGACATCGTGCTTGGCCCCGGCTGGCCCGGCATCCTGCTGCATGAGGCCATTGGCCACGGGCTTGAGGGCGATTTCAACCGGAAGGGCACCTCGGCCTTTGCCGGTCTGATGGGCCAGCGCATCGCCGCCCCCGGCGTTACCGTGCTGGACGATGGCACCCTGCCCGACCGTCGCGGCTCAATCTCGGTCGATGACGAGGGCACGCCCTCGAACCGCACTGTCCTGATCGAGGACGGCATCCTCACGGGCTACATGCAGGACCGCCAGAATGGCCGTCTGACCGGCACCGCCAGCACCGGCAACGGGCGGCGCGAAAGCTTCGCCCATATCCCGATGCCGCGCATGACCAATACCTATATGCTGGGCGGCGACACCGATCCGGTGGCGATCCTTGCCGATCTGAAAGACGGCATATGGGCCGTGGGTTTCGGTGGCGGGCAAGTCGACATCACCAACGGCAAGTTCGTGTTTTCCTGCACCGAGGCCTACCGGGTGAAGAACGGCAAGGTCGGCGCCCCGGTGAAAGGCGCCACCCTGATCGGCGACGGCGCCACCGCCCTGCGCAACATTCGCGCCATCGGCAATGACATGAAGCTCGACCCCGGCATCGGCAATTGCGGCAAGGCCGGGCAATGGGTTCCGGTGGGCGTGGGGCAGCCGACCCTGATGATCGGCGGGCTGACCATCGGCGGCTCGGCGGCCTGAGACGAAGAAAGGGGGGCTGTCTGCCCCCCTCTGAGCCTTCGGCTCATTCACCCCCCGAGGATATTTGCGGACAGAAAATGGACGAGTGGAACATCTGAAATTTTCTGTCGAAAAATATCCTCGGGGGTGAGCCCCGCAGGGGCGAGGGGGCAGACAGCCCCCTTTCCTCGTCAGCCACGTCGCGCGGCGTCAATAGCGGCGACGTCGATCCGGGTCATATCCATCATCGCGGCAAAGGCGCGCGCGGCCTCTGCGCCACCTGCGGCCAGCGCCTCGGTCAGGGTGCGGGGGGTGATCTGCCAGTTCATCCCCCAGCGATCCTTGCACCAGCCACAGGCACTTTCCCGGCCACCGTTCCCGACAATGGCATCCCACAGCCGGTCAGTTTCCGCCTGATCCTCTGTGGCGATCTGCAGGGAAAATGCCTCGGTCTGCGGGAAGGCGGGGCCGCCGTTCAGCCCGATGCAGGGCAGACCGCAGATGGTGAATTCCACCGTCAGCACATCCCCGGCCTTGCCCGAGGGGTAATCGCCCGGCGCGCGATGCACCCTGCCCATGTGGCTGTCGGGAAAGGTGGCGGCGTAAAACCGCGCCGCCGCCTCGGCCTCGCTGTCGAACCAGAGGCAGAGCGTTGCCTTGGGCTGTGTCATGGCCTGTCCTTTCGCAAGACTGTAAAAGTTCAGTCTCGCATCCTTTGAACAGGTTGCGAAGCGCCGTGATCAGGGATGAGCGGTCAGCGGCCGAACTTGCCCTTCAGCGCATCGGCAAAGGCATTGCCGCCCGCGCCGCCCGCCCCCCCTTTCGGACCCGAGGACATCGGCCCGCGTGGTGCGGGCTTGCCGCCCTTCGGCCCCTGCGGCCCGCGTTCGGCGGCGCGTTCCCGCGCACTGTCGCGGGCGTCGGCGCTGTCCTTGCGCATGGTCAGGCCGATGCGCTTGCGTGGCACGTCCACCTCGACCACGCGGACCTTCACCACATCCCCCGCCTTCACCACCTCATGCGGATCTTTCACAAAGCGGTCGGCAAGCTGGCTGACATGCACCAGCCCGTCCTGATGCACGCCAATATCCACAAAGGCACCGAAGGCCGCGACATTGGTCACCGTGCCTTCCAGCATCATGCCGGGTTTCAGATCCTTGATATCCTCCACCCCGTCGGTGAAGGTCGCCGTCCTGAAGCTCGGGCGCGGGTCGCGGCCGGGTTTTTCCAATTCCGACAGGATGTCCTGCACCGTGGGCAGGCCGAATTTCGCGTCGATGAAATCGCGCGGGTTCAGCCGTTTCAGGGCGGCGCTGTCCCCCATCAGGGCGCGGATGTCGCGGCCGCAGGCGGTGACGATGCGGCGCGCCACGTCATAGGCTTCGGGGTGCACCGAAGAGGCATCCAGCGGTTCCTTGCCGCCGGTGATGCGCAGGAAGCCCGCGGCCTGTTCAAAAGCCTTGGGCCCCAGCCGCGCGACCTTCAGAAGTTCGCGCCGGGTGGCGAAGGGGCCATTGGCGTCGCGATGCGCCACGATGCTTTCCGCAAGCCCCGGCCCCACGCCCGACACCCGCGCCAGAAGCGGCGCCGAGGCGGTGTTGAGATCCACCCCAACCGCGTTCACCGCGTCCTCGACCACCGCATCAAGCTGGCGGGCAAGGCGGTGCTGATCCACGTCATGCTGATATTGGCCGACACCGATGGATTTCGGTTCGATCTTCACCAGTTCCGCCAGCGGGTCTTGCAGCCGCCGGGCAATCGACACCGCGCCACGCAACGAGACGTCCAGCCCCGGAAACTCCTTCGCCGCCAGTTCCGACGCGGAATAGACCGAGGCACCGGCCTCACTCACCACCACCTTCACCGGCTTTTCGCCGGGCAGATGCGCCAGCAGGTCCGCCACCATCTTTTCCGTCTCGCGGCTGGCGGTGCCGTTGCCGATGGCAATCAGCTTGACCCCGTGTTTCGCGATCAGCTGCGCAATCGCCACCTGCGCGCCGCGCAGGTCGTTCTTCGGCTGGAACGGATAAACGGTATCGGTCGCCAGCAACTTGCCGGTCGCATCCACCACCGCCACCTTCACCCCGGTGCGGATGCCGGGATCGAGGCCCATCGTGGCCTTGCCGCCCGCAGGCGCAGCCAGCAGCAAATCCTTGAGGTTGCGGGCAAAGACGCGGATCGCCTCTTCCTCGGCCCGTTCGCGCAATTCGCCCATCAGATCGAGCGTCAGAGAGGTTTTCAGCTTCACCCGCCAAGCCCAGCTTGCCGCCTCGCGCAGCCATTGGTCGCCCGCCCCGGTGCTGCCCGCCTGAAGCGCGGCACCGCACATCCGTTCGGCGGGTGACTGGCCGCGCGGAGCCTCGGCATCAATTTCCAGATCGAGGGTCAGCACCCCTTCGTTGCGACCGCGCAGCATGGCCAGCACCCGGTGCGAAGGCGCAGTTTCCCATTTCTCGCGGTGATCGAAGTAATCCGAGAATTTGGCCCCTTCAGCCTCTTTCCCGGCGACCACGCCCGCCTTGATCTCGGACACCTGTTTCATGTGCCCGCGCAGACGGCCCAGCAGATCGGCGTTTTCGGCAAGGGCTTCCGCCACGATGTCGCGTGCGCCCTCCAGCGCGGCTTTCACATCCGGCACAGCCTCGGTGATGTAGCCCGCCGCCAGCGCGGCGGGATCGGCGGAACGGTCGGCCAGAATGGCCTCGGCCAGTGGGCCAAGGCCATTCTCGCGCGCGATCATGGCACGGGTGCGGCGCTTGGGCTTGTAGGGCAGATAGATGTCTTCCAATTCGGCCTTGGTCTCGGCCCTGGCGATGCTGGTGGCCAGATCATCGGTCAGCTTGCCCTGTTCGGTAATCGACCCGAGGATGGCCGCGCGCCGCGCCTCCATCTCGCGCAGATAGGTGAGGCGGTCGGCCAGCGTGCGCAACTGCGTGTCATCCAGCCCACCCGTCACCTCCTTGCGGTAGCGCGCGACGAAGGGCACCGTGGCGCCGCCGTCCAGCAGTTCGATGGCGGCCCCGACCTGCGCGGGCTGCGCCCCGATCTCGCGGGCGATGACAAGGGGAATGCGGCGCGCGGCGTCCTGAATCACTGATGGCTCCGTCAGAATGTGGGAGCGCGACCATAGCCCCGCCGCCCCCGAAGGCAAGAGCGGCCGCGCGCCGGATCTGGCGAAATCCCGCCGCGGCGCTGGCGGCGGATTGCGACGAAAGTGCCTGTCACGCGGCCGTGACCGGTTGTCAGGCCAGCCCGCTTTGTGGAACCCTTCGCCCGTTGACCCCGTGAGGAGACGGGGCCGAACCGGAGGCCGCAGCCGATGCGGCCCGCAATGGGAGGATACCACATGACGAAATCCATGGGCGGATTGCGCCGTTTCCGCATGGCCATGCTGGCCGGTGCCGTGGCGCTGAGCCCGGCCGCCGTGCAGGCCGACCAGTTCATCAACATCCTGACCGGAGGCACCTCTGGCGTGTACTACCCGATCGGGGTCGCGCTGTCGAAAATCTATGGCGACGGGATCGAGGGCGCCCGCACCCAGGTGCAAAGCACCAAGGCCAGCGTGGAAAACCTGAACCTCCTGCAACAGGGCAAGGGCGAATTTGCCATCGCGCTGGGCGACTCGGTCAAGATGGCCTGGGAGGGCAATGCCGACGCGGGCTTCAAGGCGCCGCTGGGCAAGCTGCGCGGCATCGCCGCCGCCTATCCGAACTATATCCAGATCGCAGCCTCGGCAGATTCGGGCGTCAAGACGCTGGCCGATCTGAAAGGCAAAAGCCTGTCGGTCGGCGCCGCGAAATCGGGCACCGAACTCAACGCCCGCGCCATCCTTGCCGCCGCGGGGATGAGCTATGACGATCTGGCCAAGACCGAATACCTGCCCTTCGCGGAATCGGTCGAACTGCTGAAGAACCGCCAGCTGGACGCGACGCTGCAATCGGCCGGTCTGGGGGTTGCCTCGCTGAAGGATCTGGCGACCTCGGTGCCGACGACCATCGTGGCCGTTCCCGCCGATGTGGTGGAAAAGATCGGCGCGCCCTATATTCCGGCCACCATCCCGGCGGGCACCTATGAGGGCCAGACCGAGGATGTGCCGACCGCCGCCGTGGTCAACTTCTTCCTCACGCATGAGGATGTGCCGGAAGAAACCGTCTACCAGATGACCAAGCTGATGTTCGAGCACCTGCCGCAGCTTGTGGCGGCGCACAAGGCAGCCGAGGCCATCTCGCTGGAAACGGCCACGCAGGGCATGCCGCTGCCGCTGCATCCGGGGGCCGAACGGTATTACCGCGAAGTCGGCCTGATCAAGTAATCCGGCCTGCCCGCTGCGATCACGGCGCGCGCCTTGCGGTGCGCGCCGGTTGCGCACCCCTGACCCCATTTCCCCCGAGGGCATGACGCCATGACCACCCCCTCTCCCGCCGCGGCCGAGGCTGCGAACGCCACATTTCACGATCCGCTGGCCGAAGGCTTTCCCCCCTCCGCGCAGGGCAGGCTGCTGTTCTGGATCGCCGTTGTCTTTTCCGCTTTCCAGATCGCCACTGCCGCGCATCTGATCGACATGCCAAGCCAGGTCGTGCGCGCCGTGCATGTGGGCTTCCTGATGCTGCTTGGCTTTCCGCTGCTGGCGCTGGCCAAAGGGGCCGCACCCTCGATCCGCCTGCTGGCCTGGGGTCTTGCGGCGGCCGGGGTCGCGGTCGCGTTCTACCAATGGTGGGAATATGTGCCGCTTCTGATGCGGGCGGGTGATCCGCTGCCGCGCGACATCGCCTTCGGGACGCTGGCCATCGCGCTGACCTTCGCCGCCGCCTGGGCCATGATGGGGCCTGCATTGCCCCTGATCGCGGGTATGTTCCTCGCCTATTGCCTGTTCGGCCAGCATCTGCCCGCGCCGCTGGATCATCGCGGCTATGATTACGCGCAGGTGATCGACCATATGGGCTTTGGCACCGAAGGTATCTATGGCGTGCCGACCTATGTAAGCTCCAGCTACATCTTCCTGTTCATCCTGTTTGGTGCCTTTCTGGAAAAGGCCGGGATGATCAAGCTGTTCACCGATGTCTCGCTGGGTCTTGTCGGGCACCGGATGGGCGGTGCGGCCAAGGTCGCCGTGTTGTCCTCGGGTCTGATGGGCACGATTTCCGGCTCGGGCGTCGCCAATGTGGTGACCACCGGGCAATTCACCATCCCGCTGATGAAGCGCTTCGGCTATCGCCCCGCCTTCGCGGGCGGGGTGGAGGCCACGGCCTCCATGGGCGGGCAGATCATGCCGCCGGTCATGGGCGCCGTCGCCTTCATCATGGCGGAAACGCTGGGCGTCGAATATGTCGAGGTGGTGAAGGCCGCGCTGATCCCGGCAATCCTTTATTTCGCCGCCGCCTTCTGGATGGTGCATCTGGAGGCGGGGCGGATGAACCTGAGGGGCCTGACGGCGGCGGAACTGCCCTCCCCCCGCAAGGCGCTGCGCGAGGGCTGGCACCTGATCCTGCCGCTGGCGGTGCTGGTCTGGCTGCTGTTTTCCGGCTACACGCCGCTGTTCGCGGGCACCGTGGGCCTCGGGCTGACGGTCATGCTGATCCTCGGCGCCTCGGTGGCGCTGGGTCTGCCGGCGGGGGCAATCCGCTATATCTTCTGGATCGGGCTGGGCCTCATCGCCGCCGCCTTCCTGAAATTCGGCATCCATATCGTCGCGCTGGCGGTGGCCGGGCTGGTGGTGGCGAATATCTTTGTCGCGGGAGGCCGCAAGACGCTGGCCGATGTGCGCGACGCGCTGGCCGATGGTGCCCGCACCGCGCTGCCGGTAGGCATCGCCTGCGCGCTGGTGGGCATCATCATCGGCACCATGACCCTGACGGGCGCCGCCAATACCTTCGGCCAGTTCATCGTGGGTGTCGGGGAAAAGAGCCTGTTCCTCAGCCTGATCCTGACCATGATCACCTGTATCGTGCTGGGCATGGGCATCCCGACCATCCCGAACTACATCATCACCTCCTCCATCGCGGGGCCTGCCCTGCTGGAACTTGGCGTGCCGCTGATCGTCAGCCACATGTTCGTGTTCTACTTCGGCATTCTGGCGGATCTGACGCCGCCGGTGGCGCTGGCCTGCTTTGCCGCCGCCCCCATCGCCAAGGAGCGCGGGCTGACCATCAGCCTCAACGCGGTGAAGATTGCGGCGGCGGGTTTCGTGATCCCCTTCATGGCGGTCTATACCCCCGCGCTGATGTTGCAGGATGGCGGGCCGCTGGCCTCGGAAATCGGCTATATTCCCGCCGTCGCCTATATCGTGCTGAAAGCGGTGCTGGCGATCGGGCTTTGGGGGGCTGCGGTCATCGGCTGGCTGGGCCACAGGCTCGCGGTGTGGGAACGCGTGCTGGCCATGGTGGCGGCAGCGGCGCTGATCGCGGCGCTTCCGGCCTCGGACCTCGCAGGCTTCGTGCTTTGCGCCGCTTTCGCCGCGCTGATGTGGCGCGCGCGCGGCGCCCGCCCGGCCTGAGCCATGGCAACCTGCCTGATCGCGGGGGCGATGACACTCGCCCTCGCCTCGCCCGGCTTCACACTGAGCTGGACGCATTCAGTTGAAAAGATCACCTGGCGCGAAAGCTGGGCCATCACCGGAACCGGGCTGCGGCTGGCCGAGGCCGCCGTCAAAGGCTCCGGCGCGGGGATGGAGCCGGGCGACGGCGCCGTCCTGCGCAACGGCTGGTGGGTCTGGGTGCCCGACCTGCCGGAACAGGCGGAGCTGCACCTCGCCGCCTCGGGCGCGACCGGCGCGGGCTGGCGGTTGTGTGACAGCGCCGGAACATGCCATGAGATCGGGGCAGCACCGGGCCGCGCCCTGCGCCTTGCCCCCTGCGGAGCGACCGAATGACCGAAACAGCCGATATTGCCATTCTGGGCGGCGGCATCGTTGGGCTGGCCACCGCGCTGACCCTGCAATCCCGCCTGCCCGGCGCGCGGATCGTGGTTCTGGAAAAGGAAGCCGCCCCCGCGCTGCATCAAACGGGGCGCAATTCCGGCGTGATCCATGCCGGGGTTTACTATGCCCCCGGCAGCCTGAAGGCCCGCTTCTGCCGGGAAGGTGCCGAGGCCACCCGCGCCTTCTGTGACGAACATGGCTTGCCCCATGAAACGACCGGCAAGCTGATCGTGGCGACGGACGAGGACGAACTGCCCCGCATGCGCGCCCTGCTGGCGCGCGCGCAGGCCAATGGCATCGCCATTTCCGAAATCGCCGCGACCGAGGCGCAGGAATGGGAGCCGAATATCCGTGTCGCCGGGGCGCTGTGGTCCCCCGATACCGGCATCGTGGATTTCGGCGCAGTGGCGCGGCGGATGGCTGATCTGTTCACCGCACGCGGCGGCGCGATCCGGCTGAACACCCGCGTCACCGCAGCCTCCGAAGATGCTGCCGGTATCCGGCTGACCACGCCTTCGGGCGAGGTTCATGCCGGGCGCGCGGTGATCTGCGCGGGGCTGCATGCCGACAGGATGGCGGCGGCGATGGGGCTGGACCCCGGCTTCCGCATCATCCCGTTCCGGGGTGAATATTTTCGCATCCGGAACCAGCCCGCCGATCTGGTGCGCCGGCTGATCTATCCGGTGCCGGACCCCGAACGCCCCTTCCTTGGCGTGCATCTGACGCGCAAGATGGATGGCGGGTTCACCGTGGGGCCGAATGCCGTGCTGGCCATGAAACGCGAAGGCTATGCCAAGACCGACATCTCGCCCGCCGATCTGGTGGCGACCTTCGGCTGGCCGGGGTTCTGGCGCATGCTGGGCCGCAACCTCGGCCCGGCGCTGTCCGAGCTTTCGGCCTCGGCCCTGCGGGGGCTTTATCTGAAGAAGGTGCAACGCTATTGCCCGCGTATCACCGGCGCCGACCTCACGCCCTATCGCGCGGGGGTGCGGGCGCAGGCGGTGGCACGCGACGGGAAGCTGATCGACGATTTCCTGTTCCTGCGCGGGCGGCATTCGCTGCATGTCTGCAATGCCCCCTCGCCCGCCGCCACCTCGGCCCTGCCCATTGGCGCCCATATCACCGATCAATTGCTGGCGGAGGGCTGAGCCACCCATGTCCGCACCCCGCCCGATCCTGCTGCCCGTCCTTGCCGCGATCCTCGCCGCCGCACTGGCTTTCGCGGCGGCGGAACGGCTGGGCTACCGGGCGGCGGCCGAGGGGCTGGACCAGTCGCTCTTGCTGACCGCACGCGCGGTGGAGGCCGAGATTGGCCGCTTCCGCGCCCTGCCCGATGTGGCGGGCGAGGATGCGCGCATCCGTGCCGCGCTGGCCGATCCCGCCGGGATTGGCGACGCGAACCTGTATCTGGAACGCATTGCCGCTCATACCGGGGCCGATATCTACCTCATCGCCGCCAATGGCCGCACCATCGCCGCGTCGAACTGGAACCGGCCGGAAAGCTTTGTCGGACAGGACTATAACTTCCGTCCCTATTTCCGCGATGCCATGGCAAGGGGTCAGGGCCAGTTCTATGCCATCGGCGTGACCACCGGCATTCCTGGCTATTTCCTGTCGCGCCGGATCGACAGCCCGCGCCGGGGCGTACTGGTGGTCAAGATCGACCTGCGACCCCTGCAGGCGACATGGCAGGCTGCCGGGCTGGAAACCGCGCTGGCGGATGCCGATGGCATGGTGTTTCTCTCGGGCCGCGCAGACTGGCTCTACCGCCCGCTTTCGCCGCTGCCGCAGCCTGTTCTGGACAGGGTCGCACGCGAACGCACCTGGGTCGGCACCGATCCCGCCGGGACGACGCCCCTGTTGCGCGCCGATGCGCCGGACGGCTTTCTGGGCGGCGCGGGCTGGATCGGGCGCGACACGCCGCTGCCCGCTGAAGGCTGGCGCCTGATCGCCGCCACCCCTTCCGCCACCATCACCGCCATGGCTGCCGTCTGGGCGGCGGTGGCGGCCCTGGCAACGCTTGCGCTGGCAGGGGCCGCGATGGTCTGGCAGCAGCGGCGGCAGATCCTCGCGCTGCGGCTGTCGCAATCGGAACGGCTGGAGGCGATGGTGACGGAACGCACCGCCGATCTGGCGCGCGAGGTCGAGGCACGTCGGCAGGCCGAGAACGACCTGCGCGCGGCGCAGGAAGGCCTGATCCATGCCGAGAAGATGGCTGCCCTTGGCCGCATGTCTACCGCCATCGTGCATGAGATCAGCCAGCCGCTTGCCGCGATGGAGGCGACGCTGACGGCGGCGGAAATCACGCTGCCCGCCGGTGAAAGCCGCACCGCCCCGCGCCTCGCCACCGCCAAGGGTCTGATCCGCCGCATGCAGCGCACCATCAAGCATCTGAAAAGCTTTGGCCGGAAAGAGCCGGGTGAGCGGCGGCTGACCGATCTTGGCCCGGTCATCGCCTCGGCCATCGAACTGGTCACGCCGCGCGCCCGTGCCGTCGGGGTCAACCCGGTTTTCGTGGCACCGGATGTGCCGCAACTGGTGATGGCGGGCGTGGTGCGGATGGAACAGGTGGTGGTGAACCTGCTTTTGAACGCACTGGACGCGGTGGAAGGCTGCACGGCCGCCGCGATCACCGTGACGCTGGACAGCACCGGCGAAACCGTCCGCATCCGCGTCACCGACACCGGCCCCGGCATCGCGCCGGAGGATCTGCCCCGCGTGGCCGAGCCGTTCTTTTCCACCAAGCCCGGCGGCGCGGGGCTGGGCCTTGGCCTGTCGATCTGTCGCGCCATCGTTGGCGAGTTCGGCGGCGCGCTGACGCTGATCTCGGAACCCGGTCGCGGCACCGAGGTCACCGTCACCCTGCCCGCCGCAACTGCCGAGGCCGCCGCATGACCCCCGCGCCCCTGTTCATCGTCGAGGATGACACCGATCACCTTGCCGCGCTTTGCGATCTGCTGGATGCGGCGGGCCATGCGCCGCAGGGATTTTCAAGCGCGACAGCCGCACTGGCTGCGCTGGACACCGCGACGCCCGCGCTGATCCTCACCGATCTGCGGATGCCGGGCATGGATGGCATGGCGTTCCTGCGCGCGGTGAAGGCCCTGCCGGAACGGGATCTGCCGGTCATCATGCTGACCGGCCACGGCGACGTGGTGCATGCGGTAGAGGCGATCCGGGCCGGGGCCGAGGATTTTCTGGAAAAGCCCTATGATGCGGCGCATCTCGTCATGGTCATCGCGCGGGCGCTGGCGGCGCGGGCCACACGGGCCGAGGTGGCGCGGCTGCAAGGTGCGCTGGCCGGGGACGGGCCGGAAATCCTTGGTGAAAGCCGCCCCATCCGCGCCTTGCGTGATCGCATCGCGGCGCTGGCGCCGCTGGATATTGACGTGGTGATCACTGGTGAGACCGGCACCGGCAAGGAACTGGTGGCCCGCGCCCTGCATGACGGCAGCCCGCGCGCGCGCGGCCCCTATGTCGCGGTGAACTGCGCCGCCCTGCCTGACAGCATGGTGGAAACCCTGATGTTCGGTCATGCCGAGGGCGCCTTTCCCGGCGCCGGCCCCGCCCGCCCCGGCAAGCTGGAGGCAGCGCAGGGTGGCACGCTGATCCTTGACGAAGTGGAGGCGCTGGCGCCCCCCGCACAGGCAAAGCTTCTGCGCGCGCTTCAGGAACGCAGCGTCGAGCGGCTGGGCGAGTTAACCGCACGGGCGCTGGACCTGCGGGTGATCGCCATATCGAAAACCGATCTGCGGGCGGCGGCACAGGCGGGCAGTTTCCGCCCCGATCTGTTTTACCGCCTTGCAGGCGCCGAAATCGCCACGCCACCCTTGCGCGAAACGGGCGAGGATATCGCGCTGATCTTCAGCCATTACGCCCAGCTTGCCGCGCGCCGCTATGGCCGCCCCGACCCGGAGCCGGGCTGGGCCTTCCGGCGCGAGTTGCTCAGGCGCGGCTGGCCCGGCAACATGCGCGAACTGAAAGCGGCGGCGGAGGCCTTTGCGCTGGGCCTGCTGGATCTGCGCGCCGACGACACGCCCGCCCTGCCCGATACCACGCTGGCCGACCGGGTGGCGGCCTTCGAGGCGCGCGAAATTGCCGCCGCGCTGGACCGTTTTCGCGGCAATACCCTGCGGGTGGCCGATCATCTGGGCCTGCCGCGCCGCACCCTGAACGACAAGATGCGGCGCTACGGTCTGGGCGGCTGAGCCTCAGCCCATCCGTTCCGAGGCGTAAGACCCCGGCGAGGCCGGGAAGACCACGGTCTTGTTGCCATTCATGAAGGAACGGTGGTGGATATGGGCATGGATCGCCCGCGCCAGCACCTGCGCCTCGACATCGCGGCCAAGGCTGACGTAATCCTCGGCGCTTTGCGCATGGGTGATGCGCACGATGTCCTGCTCGATGATCGGGCCTTCATCCAGATCGGCGGTCACGTAATGCGCCGTCGCCCCGATCAGCTTCACGCCGCGTTCGTAAGCCTGCTTGTAGGGATTGGCGCCCTTGAAGGACGGCAGGAAGGAGTGGTGGATGTTGATGATCTTGCCCGACATCTTCTTGCACAGCGCATCCGACAGCACCTGCATGTAGCGCGCCAGCACCACAAGCTCGGCCCCGGTATCCTCGACCACCGCCATCAGCTGCGCCTCGGCCTGCGGCTTGTTGTCCTTCGTGACCTTGATGCAATGGAACGGCAGGTCATGGTTCACCACGACCTTCTGATAGGTCATGTGGTTCGACACCACGCCCACGATGTCGATGGGCAGCGCGCCGATGCGCCAGCGATACAGCAGGTCGTTCAGGCAGTGCCCGAAGTTCGACACCATGAGCAGCACCTTCATGCGCTCGGCCTGATCGTGGATTGCCCAGTCCATCGCGAAGGGTTCTGCCACGGCGGCAAAGCCCTCGCGCAGCGCAGCCAGCGCGGCGCCGGTTTCGGGACGGAAGCTGATGCGGGCAAAGAACTTGCCGGTCAGCGCATCGTCGAATTGCGCGGAATCGGTAATGTTGCAGCCGCTGTTCGCAAGAAAAGTGGAAACCGCCGCAACGATCCCACGACGGGATTCGCACTGCACGGTCAGCACATAGGTGGTCATGCCGGATGTCCTTTCAGGAGGAGGAGGGACGGAACCGGGGACATCCGGCGCCGACGGAGGCCGGGACGGCGCACCCCTGCCCGCCCGAGATCCGTCTTCAGGGATATCACGATCCCCTCCTGCGACAAGATGTCCAAACGACACCCTCTCGCCTGCAATCGCCATGTGCTCCGGTCGGGAAACCTGCCGGGGCGGAAGCCCCGCGATTCAGCCCTGCACGATCAGGGCCATTTCGCCCAAAAGATCGTCGATTTCATCCAGAAGCGCCGCAGGGGGACGCAGGGCGCTGGTGCTGCGGTGGCTCTGAATCGCCAGTTCGGTCTGGCGCGAGAGTTGCCCCAGATCCCCGAACCCCATGGTCGCCGCAAGCCCGGCGATACGGTGCGCGCCTTGCATCAGTTCGTCCAGCAGCGGGCGCGCATCGGCCGCGCTGTCGATCTCGTCGCGCAGCGCGTCAAACCGATCCAGCCGCGCCGAAAGATCGGCCAGAAACCGCGGGCGGATTTCGGCGATCTTGCGGGCGATGATTTCGGCCTGTTGCATGGCGCTCCTCTTGCGACCGTCAGAATGCCATCGAGAAAACGCGCGAGAACAGGCTGCGGGCCGTCGACGGACGGGCATGGCGCACGCCCGGCTTCGGCTGGTTCCAGGTCAGATCCTCGACCGCGCGCTGCATCTTGGCCACGGCATCGCGGCCCGATTTCGTGATGCCCACGGAAATCGGCTTGCCGACCGCCACGCGCACCTCGATGGGCTGCTGCTTGTCGTCGATCAGGTCCAGCTGGTCGATCAGCACATTGATCATCATTTCAATGTCGTCGAAATCGTGCTGTTCCGCAAAGGCGATGACACCGGCGAAGGCGCCGTTGCCCGCGTAGGCCATGATGCATTCGGTCTGTGCCAGCGCCGACAGCGCACATTCCGCGACATCGGCAAGGATATCGCGGAACAGCATGGGCGAGCAGCGGGTATAGATGTCGCCGACATCGACGATCCGCATGGCCAGCACGCTGGTTGCGAAGAAATCGCCGCGCGACAGTTGCAGAAGGTAATTCTGCAACGCCATGTAGTCGATCAGCCCGTCCACATCTTCCAGCACCACGGGCTCGGACAGAGCGGCACGATACCGTTCCTCAAGCTGCGCGTTCAGCGCCTTGATCTGAAGGCTGCTTTCGCGCACCTGCCGCGTGCTCTGATACTGGCGCTCGGCCAGACGCACGCGCGTCACCACTTCGACCGGATCGAAGGGCTTGGTGACGTAATCCGACGCCCCGGCCTTGAACGCGGCGTCGATGAAGGTTTTTTCGCTCATCGAGGTGATCATCAGGATCGGCGCGGTCTGATATTGCGGGATCTTGCGAATCCAGCGGGCCAGTTCGATCCCGGTCACGCCCGGCATCATGATATCCAGCAGAAACCCATCGAACGGCTCGGTGGATTTGGTGATGATCTCGGCCGCTTCCTTTGCATCGCCAGCAGTCACGATATTCCCGTAACCATTCGCCTGAAGCGTGGTCTTGAGAAGTTCGAGGATCAGCGCGTCATCGTCGACAGCAAGTAGTCTCATCGGATTGTGCCCAGCCAGAGGGATGCTTTCGCATCTGCCCGCCAGCACACATGGCCGGACAGATGTCTCAACTTACTCTCCTGAAAATTGTGTGTATTTGCGGCCACAATATGGCAGAGTGGTACAAATTTCCGGGATTTTCCCGCCCGCCCGGAATACCGCAGAAATGCCAGATTTATGCCTCCCCAGAGACATGAAGCGGCAAATCTTGAAACCGGAGCTTTCAGACCGCAATCAGGGCGTGTATGCTCTGCACGCCCAAGACAAGAAGTTCGGCATGACCCGAAACGACCAGAACGCCTCGCCTTCCCTACAGGGTAATATATTTGGCCTTGCACCGATTACCAGCCTCGTCCCGCTGACGCTGCTCGTCGCGGCCTTCTGCCTGACGGGTGTCCTGCTTGCCCCGTCGGGAGAGCCGGATGTCGTGGTGCTGCGCGGTACCGGCGTGGCGGTCGCCAGCCTGCTGGTTCTTGGCCTGCGGTGCTGGCCTGCCGTGTTCTGCGGCGCGCTGGCTGGTCAGATGCTGATTGCCGGCATGGGCTATGCCAATGTCGGCGGTGACGGTCGGCTGCCCTCCATGCTGATTCAGGCCGGGGCCTCGGCCTTGCAGGCCGTTGCGGGAGCCGGGGCGCTGATCTGGCTGTTCGGCTTTCCGCTCCGGCTGAATCGCGCACGACAGATCCTGTTCGCAGTGCTTGTGGTCATTCCGGTTACCAGCACCATCCTTCCGACGGCCGTAGTCCTGCTGATCAAGGTCACCACCCCCGATGTGCCTGCCGCGATGGGCTGGCACTGGTCGATCTGGTGGATGGGCAATGTGATCGGCGCGCTGCTGGCGATTCCGGTGGCCCTGCTTGGGCCGTGGAGCCGCCTGCCCGTCCTCTACTGGCGCGGCACGCCGATGCCACGCTTCAGCGGACAGGCGATCTTCTATCTGGCGCTTTCGGTACTGGCCACGTTCATCGCCTGGCATCAGGTCTCGCGCCTTGGCAATCAAAGTGACGAGGCGCAGTTTGAAATGCTGGCGCGCGATTCCGCCCATGCCCTGCGGCACCGGCTGGAAATGTTCACCTACGGGCTGAGCGGCGGCGTTGGTCTGTTTCAGGCCTCGAACGAGGTGACGGCTCAGGACTGGCGCGACTTCGCGGCCGCCTACGCCGAACGTGACGGGCTGACGGGGCTTGGCTTCATCGTTCCGGTGCCGCCGGGCGGCGGCGAGGCTTTCCTTGCCCAGTCGCGGGCCGACGGCATCGAGGACATGCACATCACCTCGCCGCGCGATGACGAAGAAATGTTCGTGATCAAATATGTCGAACCGATCGAATGGAACAGCGCCGCGCGTGGCCTGAACGTCGCCGCCGAGGAAAACCGCCGCATGGCCGCGATTACCGCCCGCGATACCGGGCGCGTCACCATCAGCCGTCCGGTCACGCTGGTGCAGGATCAGAAAAAGGGCTCCGGCTTTCTGTTGCTTGCCCCGCTTTACGACCTGCCGGGAACCCCGCCCACGGTCATGGGGCGCCGCGGGCATTTCGTCGGCTGGATCTATGCGCCGATCATCGTCGACAGGATGATGGCCACGCTTCTGGATCATACCAATCCGCAGACCCGGATCTCGCTTTACGACGGCCCGCATATTGCCGAGGCTCAGAAGTTCTATCAAAGCAGCGCGCCGGCAAGCGCACAACCGAAGTTCCGTTATGTCGAGCGGCTGAACATCTACGGCCAGACCTGGACCGTGGTCTGGGAAAGCACGCCCGCGCTGGAGGCCCGGCTCTGGAATATCGAGTCGCTGAGCGTGCTGCTGGTCGGCCTGTCGTTTTCAACGCTGCTGGCGGTGTTCCTGATTTCGGTGATGCGCCGAGAGGAGCTGGTACGCGCCACCGTCGCCCGCCGGACCCGCGAACTGGCGACGCAGGTCGAGGAAAACCGCTCGATCATCGAAACCGCCCTGACCAAGATCGCCCTGCTGGACGATGCCGGAAACGTGTTGCGGGTCAACGATGCTCTGCTGCGGCTTCTGCAACTGGACGAGCACGAGATTCTGGGCAAGCCCTTCTCGACGCTGTTGCGTGGGCAACTGGACGAGTATTTCTCGCTTCCGCGGAAATCTGAACTGCCGACCACCTATCGCGGCGAACTGGCTGCGGAATCACGCGACGGTCAGGCGCTGATGCTGGATGTGCAGGTGAACCCCTGGCGCAACAGCGATGGCCGTCGTCGCTATACCGTGGTGATGCGCAACATCACCGAGGTGCGCCGCATTTCGGATCAGCTGCGGACCACGCAGCACCGGCTGGATCTTGCCCTGACCGGGGCGCGCATCGGTGTGTTCGATATCGACCTGCACAGCGGAAAATCCGTCGTCTCGCGCACCTGGCTCGACCTTCTGGGGCTGGGGAACGAGGCCGCGACCGAGGCGCAGGCGCTGTGGCTGCAACGCATTCACCCCGATGATCTGCCAACCGTGCAGGAGGCGGATCAGGCCTGTATCGAAGGCCGGGCCGAAAGGTCGGTCAGCGAATACCGCATCCGCATGGATGACGGAAGCTGGCGCTGGATGCGCTCCAACGCGGTGGGTGAGGACCGGGACGAAACCGGGCGGGCCTGGCGTCTGATCGGGGTGCAGACCGATGTGACGGATCAGCGGCAGCTGGATGAGATGAAGAAGCAGTTCGTCTCGACCGTCAGCCATGAACTGCGCACCCCGCTCACCTCGATCAACGGTTCGCTGTCCCTGCTGCTGAACACCATGGCAGCCGGGATTCCCGATCCGGCGAAACGGATGCTGACGATCGCGCAGAAGAACTGCGACCGGCTGATCCATCTGGTGAACGACATTCTGGACATGGAAAAGCTGGACGGCATGTTGCAGCGTCCCGAACTGGTGTCCAGCGACATATCGGCCCTGATCAGGAACACCATTCTGGTCAACCAGCCCTTCGCCACCCGCTTCGACGTGGCGTACCGGCTGGTCGCGGATTCGCCCGGCGCCATTGTCCGGCTGGACGAGAACAGGTTCCATCAGGTCATGGCAAACCTGCTGTCCAACGCGGCCAAATTTTCGCCACGCGGCGCCCAGGTCGACGTGCGGCTGGAACGTGGCCCGAAATATGTGACGGTCAGCGTCAGCAATGCCGGGAAAGGCATCCCCCCCGGTTTCCGCGAACAGATGTTCAAGCCGTTCTCGCAGGTCGACAGTTCCGCTAACCGCGAGGCCGAAGGCTCCGGTCTGGGACTGCATATCGCGAAGCGCATCGTGGAACAGATGGGCGGCCAGATCGACTTCCGGTCCGAGCCCGGCGTGCTCACGACCTTCTGGTTCACCTTGCCGCTGGAAACGCCGGACGAACATCCGCCTGCCCCGCCTGAAGGTAACGGCCCCCGAACCGGGCAGCCTGCGCATGTGCTGCATGTCGAATCCGATACCGAGGTTTCGGCGTTGCTGGCCACTGCCTTCGGGGCGGAGGCGAGGCTGACCAATGCCCTGAACGAAAGCAGCGCCCGCAAACTGCTGTCCGAGACCAATTTCGACCTCGTCGTGCTGGGCTGGGGGCTGGAAACGGGCGATGGCAGGGATCTTCTGCGGGATGTCGCGATATGGCAGCCGGGCGTTCCGGTTGTCACGCTTACTGCCGATGCACAGCGGCGCTCCGATCCGCGGGTGCTGGAAAGCTTCATCAAATCCAGCGCCACGCTGAGCAATGTCGCCGCCCGCTGCCTTGAGATCATGCGCGCAAACCCGCCGCCAAAAACAAGGGCTTGTGCCGGGTGAAGCCCCAGCGCCGGCAGGCAAATGCCCGGCTGCCTTGGAGATATCGGATTAGAATCCCAAAAACGCCACAGTTTCCGACAAGTTTACGCTCCAATAACCAGGAATTCTGAGACGGTGACTACCCGGCCGACAGGACGCGCGATCATCTAAAGAGGAATTACATATGTACGAGTTTCTGCAACAGAGCCTGTTGTCGCTCAGGGAGAATCTGGACGGTTTTCCCTTGGAACGTGCCATTTTCGCGTTGACCGTGTTTGCCATCCTGCTGGCCTTCGCCCTCAAGTGCCGGTCCAGCAAGGCCGAATCTGACAACCTGAAACTGCGCATCGAGGATCTGGAGGCCGATCTGAAGGCCGTGGATGCGCATGTGATGATCAATATTACCAATGCCGATGGCGGAATTGCCTATGCCAACAGCACGCTTGCGGCCGCGACCGGCTATGCCCCGTCAGAACTGATCGGCTTGCAGTTCCGCGACACGCTTCTGGTCAGCCGTGAGGATTCGCCGCCTGACCTCGACATCTTCATGCAGGAAGGCCGGACCTGGTTCGGAGAAACCCGCATCCGGCGCAAGGACGGCAGCCTGATCTGGACCCGCACGACCATCGTGCCGGTCATGGATCGCGCTGGCAAGCTGCGCCGCAGCGTCAGTTTGCGCACCGATATCACGCAATCCAAGCTGCTTCAGGCCGAATTGCAGGAACGGGCGATGATCGACCGCCTGCGCGACGAGGTTTACATCTTCTCAGCCGATACGCTGGAGCTTCTGTATCTCAACAAGCATTCGCTCGCCTCGATGGACCTGACGCCGGAACAGGTGCGCGGCAAGCGTCTGGTCGATCTGATCCAGCCCTTCGATGAAGAGAAGTTTCGCGCCCGTGTCGCACCGCTTCTGTCGGGCGAGGTCGATTCCATCCTGCACGAGGCCAACTGGCGTGGTCATCCGGTTGAGATCAACCTTCAGCAGGAACGCACGCTTGACGGCAAGTCGCGCTTCATCGCCGTGGTGCGCGACATCTCCAAACGCAAGCGCGCCGAGCGCAATCGCGCCGAATTCGTCGCCACCGTCAGCCACGAGCTGCGCTCGCCGCTGACCTCGGTGAAGGGCTCGCTGAACCTGATCAACTCCGGGGTTCTTGGCGCCCTGCCCGACAAGGCCGCGAATATGGTCGAGGTCGCGCTGCGCAACGTTGACCGCCTGCTGCGGCTTATCAACAACCTGCTCGACCTCGAAAAGCTCGACGCTGACATGATGGAGCTCAACATCGCACCGCTGGATGTGGTCGCACTTGCCGAAGAAGCCGTCGCCGCCAATGCGGGATATGGCCTCGAATACGGCGTCAAGCTGCGCTATGTCGGCACGCGCGCGCCGGTCATCGCCGAGGTCAGCCGCGACGGCATGTTGCAGGTTCTGACCAATCTGCTGTCGAATGCGGTCAAATTCTCCCCCCGGGCGCAATGGGTGGATCTGGCGGTCAGCGAAACCGCCACAGGCGTCCGGCTCAGCGTGACAGACCGCGGGCCCGGTATCCCGCCGGAGGCGCACCAGACCCTGTTTGCGCGCTTCGTCCAGGCCCATACCGAAACCGACCGTTCGCGCATCGGCACCGGGCTGGGGCTGAGCATCGCGAAGTCCATTGTCACCAAACACGGCGGCCGCATTTCCTTTACCAGCGAGGTCGGCGCCGGCACCACATTCTACATTGACCTGCCGCGCAGCGCCGTGCTGCGTTCTGTCGCCTGACGAAGACCCGAAGGGAACAAGATGCCGCAACTGCCCAAAGTCATGCATGTCGAGGATGACCCGGATATCCGTGAAATCGCCCTGATCGCGCTTGAAATGGTCGGTGGGCTGGAGGTGATCCAGTTCTCCTCGGGGCAAGAGGCTCTGGCGGGGGCGGCTGCGGCAAACCCCGACCTGTTTCTGCTGGATGTGATGATGCCAGGCATGACAGGCGAGGAAACCCTGCTGGCGCTGCGCGCCATGCCGCAGTTTGCCGCCACCCCGGCGATCTTCATGACCGCGAAGGCACAGCATTCCGATGTGCGGCAGTTCATCGAGGCCGGTGCGCTGGATGTGATCGTGAAGCCCTTCGATCCGATGCAGCTTGCCACGCAGATCGTCGCACTGTGGAACCAGTCGCTCGTGTCCTGAGCGGCTGCCCTGCCCTTGCCGTCTGCCACCGGGTACGGGGAATGGTGGGCGGTGAGGGACTCGAACCCCCGACATTCTCGGTGTAAACGAGACGCTCTACCAACTGAGCTAACCGCCCGCCCTGCGCACGACCTAACGGATCGTGGCAGCCGGTGCAAGGGGCACGAACGCGACTTCCGGCCACTCAACTGCAAAATGAAAAAGCACGGCCGAAGCCGTGCTTTTCCGAATGATGGTGGGCGATAACGGATTTGAACCGCTGACATCTTCGATGTGAACGAAGCGCTCTACCGCTGAGCTAATCGCCCGATAGGCCGGTGTTTAGCCTCAGTCTTCGGCCTCTGCAACCCCCTCTGTCACATCTTTTTTGTCCGAAGTTTTTCCACCGCCGCGCTTGAGTTTGATCACGATCATCTCGTCACCGGCCGTGCCCTTCTGGCGGCCGATCTTGGCCTTGCCCAGCGGCGGCAGGTTCAGATCCTGCCCCTGCGACAGCGCCTCGCCGATCCGGGCCAGAGCGGCCTCCACGACGCTTTTCACCACCGGCTTCTTCGCGCCCGTCGCGGCGGCAACCTCGGCCACAAGGCGCTGCACTTTCAGCGTCTCACCCGCAGGCCTGGCGGCGGGCGCAGCCGTGGTCACCGCATCGGGCGCGGCAGTTTCGGCGGCCGCCCTGGGGGCTACCTTTGCCTTCGCGACGGCGGCGGGCTTGCGTGTCGCGGTGCCGGTGCTCTTGGTGCGTTTGGGTGCCGCCTTGGCAGCGTCAGAGGGTTTCGTGGCCATATTTTCCCCATGGACTCGACTTGTGCCGCGACAATAGGGCAGAATTTCTGTTCTGGAAACATGTGGCAGGAACCGTTCGCCACAAGGCAACAATATTGCCAGAAAAAAGGGCGCGGTTTCCCGCGCCCTTTTGGGTTCAGTGGGCAACCTGCCCGGTCTGCGGCCCGGCCTTGGCGGCCGCTGCGGCAGCGGCAGCCTCCTCGGCGGCCTCGTCCCATTCCACCGGCTCGGGTGCACGCACCAACGCCTGTGCCAGGACCTCGCGCACATGGGTCACGGGAATGATCTTGAGCCCTTCCTTCACATTGTCAGGAATCTCGGCCAGATCCTTCTCGTTCTCCTCGGGAATCAGCACGGTCTTGATGCCGCCCCTGAGCGCCGCCAGCAGTTTCTCCTTCAGACCCCCGATGGCGCTGGCATTACCGCGCAGCGTCACCTCGCCGGTCATCGCGATGTCCTTGCGGACCGGGATGCCGGTCAGGACCGAGACGATGGCCGTCACCATGGCCAGACCGGCCGAAGGCCCGTCTTTCGGCGTGGCACCGTCAGGAACGTGAACGTGGATGTCGAGCGATTCGAACTTCGGCGGCTTCACCCCGATATCGGGGCTGATCGAGCGCACATAGCTCGACGCCGCGTCGATCGATTCCTTCATCACATCGCCCAGTTTCCCGGTCGTCTTCATCCGGCCCTTGCCCGGCAGCTTCAGTGCCTCGATCTGCAACAGATCGCCGCCCACGCTGGTCCAGGCCAGCCCCGTCACCACGCCCACCTGATCTTCCTTCTCGGCCAGACCATAGCGGAAACGCTGCACGCCCAGATACTCACCCACCTTCTCGGGCGTCACCTCGACGGTTTTCGTCTTCTTCTTGAGAATGTCGGTCACCGCCTTGCGGGCAAGTTTCGCGATCTCGCGCTCAAGATTCCGCACACCCGCCTCACGGGTGTAGTAGCGGATCACGTCGTTCAGCGCCGGATCGGTGATGCTGAACTCGCCCTTCTTCAGACCGTTCGCCTCCACCTGCTTGGGCAGCAGATGCTGGCGCGCGATCTCGCGCTTTTCATCCTCGGTGTAGCCGGCCAGAGAAATGATCTCCATCCGGTCCAGCAGCGGCCCCGGCATGTTGTAGCTGTTGGCCGTGGTCAGGAACATCACGTTGGACAGGTCGTATTCCACCTCAAGATAGTGGTCGACGAAGGTCGCGTTCTGTTCCGGGTCCAGCACCTCCAGCATGGCCGACGCCGGATCACCCCGGAAATCCTGGCCCATCTTGTCGATTTCATCGAGCAGGATCAGCGGGTTGGTCGTCTTGGCCTTTTTCAGCGCCTGGATGATCTTGCCGGGCATCGAGCCGATATAGGTTCGCCGGTGACCGCGGATTTCCGATTCGTCGCGCACCCCGCCAAGGGAAATGCGGATGAACTCGCGCCCCGTCGCCTTGGCGACCGAACGCCCCAGCGAGGTCTTGCCGACGCCGGGCGGGCCGACGAGGCACAGGATCGGGCCTTTCAGCTTGGTCGAGCGCGCCTGCACCGCCAGATATTCGACGATACGTTCCTTGACCTTCTCAAGCCCGTAGTGGTCGGCATCCAGCACCTTCTGGGCGGCGCCCAGATCCTTCTTGACGCGCGACTTCACGCCCCACGGCACGCCCAGGAGCCAGTCGAGGTAGTTGCGCACCACCGTCGCCTCGGCGCTCATCGGGCTCATGGACTTCAGCTTCTTCAGCTCGCCCTCGGCCTTTTCGCGCGCCTCTTTCGACAGTTCGGTCTTGCGGATGCGTTCTTCCAGCTCGTTCAGCTCGTTCTGGCCGTCCTCGCCGTCACCCAGCTCCTTCTGAATGGCCTTCATCTGCTCATTCAGATAGTACTCGCGCTGCGTGCGCTCCATCTGGCTCTTCACGCGGGACTTGATCTTCTTCTCCACTTGCAGGACCGACATTTCGCCCTGCATGTGGCCATAGACCTTCTCCATCCGCTCACCCACATCGAGCGTTTCCAGAAGCTCCTGCTTCTGGGCGACCGGAACCCCCAGGTGCCCGGCGACAAGGTCAGCCAGACGCGCAGGTTCGCGGGTATCCGAAACGGCGGCCAGCGCCTCTTCGGGGATGTTCTTCTTGATCTTGGCGTAGCGTTCGAATTCCTCGGCCACGGCGCGCAGCAGAGCCTCCACCACGTCGATGTCGCCGGGGGTTTCCTCCAGCGGTGCGATGCGGGCCTCGAAGAACGAGTCGTTCGTCAGGAATTCGGTGATGCGCACCCGCGTCTTGCCCTCGACCAGCACCTTCACGGTGCCATCGGGCAGCTTGAGCAGTTGCAGCACATTCGCCAGCACGCCGGTGCGGTAGATGCCTTCCGCACTGGGGTCGTCAATCGTCGGGTCCATCTGGCTGGACAGCAGGATCTGGCGGTCTTCGGCCATCACCTCTTCCAGCGCACGCACCGACTTGTCCCGTCCGACGAACAGCGGCACGATCATATGCGGGAACACCACGATGTCGCGCAGCGGCAGGACCGGGAAGCTTTGCGTGTGAATATCGCTCATGCGCGTTTCCTTCCTCTGGCAGGAAGACCCCGGCCCCGACCATCGGCAGCCCTGGCTTCCCCCTCTGGCCTCCATATCTGGGGGGCTGTCATGGAACTGTCAACCGCGGTGCCGGTAACATTGGCCGGATCGGTACCTTTGTGGGGCGACCCGATGCGGGCACCGGAGCGGGTTTACAGCGGGTCGATATCGCCTTCGGCACGCCGGGCGTGGAAATCGGCGACAAAAGCGGCCATCCGGCCTTCGGCAATGGCATCGCGCAGGCCCTGCATCAGCTCCTGATAATAATGCAGGTTGTGCCAGGTCAGCAGCATGCCGGAAATCATCTCACCCGCGCGGAAAACATGGTGCAGATAGGCCCGGCTGTAGCTGCGGCAGGCCGGGCAGGTGCAGTTTTCGTCCAGCGGGCGCGGGTCATCCTGATGGCGGGCATTCTTGATATTGACCTGCCCGCGCCGGGTCCAGGCCTGACCTGTACGGCCAGAGCGGGAGGGCAGCACGCAATCCATCATGTCGATGCCACGTTCCACCGCCCCCACGATGTCATCGGGCTTGCCCACGCCCATCAGATAGCGCGGCTTGTCCTCGGGCAGATAGCCCGGCGCATAGTCCAGAACACCCAACATCGCCTCCTGCCCCTCGCCCACGGCAAGGCCACCCACAGCATAGCCGTCAAAGCCGATGGATTTCAGCGCCGCAGCGCTTTCCTCGCGCAGTTCGGGCGTCACGCCCCCCTGCATGATGCCGAACAGCGCATGGCCCGGCCGGTCACCGAAAGCGTCGCGCGAGCGCTGCGCCCACCGCATCGAGAGGCGCATGGATTTCGCCACCTCGTCCTCGGTTGCGGGCAGCGCCGGGCATTCGTCGAAACACATCACGATGTCCGAGCCGAGCAGGCGCTGGATTTCCATGCTGCGTTCCGGTGTCAGCATGTGTTTGGAACCGTCGACATGGCTGGAGAAGCGCACGCCCTCTTCGGTCAGCTTGCGCAGGCTGGCGAGGCTCATCACCTGAAAGCCGCCGGAATCCGTCAGAATCGGGCGGTCCCAGTTCATGAACTTGTGCAAGCCCCCGAGACGCGCGATGCGTTCGGCGGTGGGGCGCAGCATCAGATGGTAGGTGTTGCCCAGAAGAATGTCGGCCCCTGTCGCGCGCACCGATTCCGGCAGCATGGCCTTCACCGTTGCTGCGGTGCCGACCGGCATGAAGGCGGGGGTGCGGATCTCGCCGCGTGGGGTGGAGATCACGCCGGTGCGGGCGCGGCCATCGGTGGCGTGCAGCTGAAAGCCGAATCTTTGCGTCATGGTCCTGTCCTTCGGTTCGGCGCGCTTGATGCCGGGAAATGCGGCAAAAGCCAAGCCTGACGCGGGGTGTCGGCCGGATCGGGGGCCAGCCCCCATCGCGCGTGCCGCGCGATTCCCCCGGGATATTTGCGGACAGAAAATGATCCGGGTCAGCTTTGCCCGTGATAGAGGCGGTTGTAGGCGGAGGGGGCGTAGCCCTCGGTCGAGGTTTCGCGGTGCCCGGCCTGCGCGAGCCATGCAGCAGCGGGTTCGACACCCCAGCCGGGGGCGTCGGTGACTTCGATATGACCTTCGGTGACGCGGAAGGGATCGCCCTCGAACAGCCCGCGTTGCCACGGGTAGTAATCATCGCCCTCAATGGAAAATTCGAGGTATTTCCCGGCATTGGGCACTGCACGCAACAGATGCGCGGTGGCGATGGTGACCAGCGACAGGTTAGCGGCATGGGGCGTGCAAGGCAGGCCCGCGTGGGCGGCCATCCGCGCGACATCGAGCGTGCGGGTGAGGCCGCCAAGATACAGGATGTCCGGCTGCACCACATCCACCGCCGGAGCTGCGACGATGCGCTGCCACTGGGCCATGTCGCAATCCTGCTCGCCGCCGGTCACGTCAATCTCCAGCGCCTCGGTCACCGCGCAGGTGGCGTCGATGTCCCACCAGGCAACGGGCTCCTCGTAATGGGTGACGCCGTTATCTTCCAGCCTGCGGCCCACTTCGATGGCGCGCGGCAGGCTGAAGCCGGAATTCGCATCGACCAGCATGTCAATCCCCTGCCCCAGACGCGCGGCGACGGTGGGAATGATGACCTCGGTCCGCCCCTCCCACTGGTCACGGTCAGCACCGCATTCCGCCCCGATGCGCCATTTCGCGGCGGTGAAACCCTGTTCGCCGCAAAGACGCGCCAGACGTTCCGCCTCCAGATCCGGCTGGATGTCGCGGCGCATGGAACTGGCGTAAAGCCGCACCCTGCCCGGCCGCCCGCCGATCAGCGCCGCCACCGGCTGTTCCGCCACCCGCCCCCGCAGATCCCAGAGCGCGGTATCCAGCCCCGCCAGCGCGCGTTGCAGATAGCTGCCGGGGTATTTGTGTTCCATCGTCAGGATGTGAGTGCCCAGTTCAGCCGCCTCGGCCACCGGCCAGCCAAGCGCCCAGGGCGCGATCTGGCGGTGGAAGATCGCGGCAGTGATGTCGGCGTTATAGGGCGCGCATTGCCCCCAGCCGAAAGAGCCATCCTGCGCGGTCACCCGCACGAAACAGACGAATTCGTTGGAAAAGGTTTCCAGCCGGGCGATGGTGAGCATCTTCCCCTCCACAGGCGCGTCAGGGCCAGCATGCGCGAGGCGCGCGGGCTTGCCTAGAGCGTTTCGGGAAAATCTGGCCTGTCCCCGCCCTCAAAAGAAAGACCCGGCGCGAGGCCGGACCAGTCAGGGGTTAGGGCAAGATCAGCGAATGCCGGCCTTTTCCAGACGCGGCAGAACCTCGTCGCGGAAATAGGGGAATTCCTTGATGTAATCGACGAAGCTGAGCGTGGTGCCTGCAAAGCCCGTTTCGTGCAGCTTCACGATGCCTGCCGCCACCTGATCGGGGGTTCCGACCAGCGGGAAGCCACCATGGCCCATGGCAAACAGGTGCTTGATCTGCGCCAGCAGGTCATGCGGGAAGCTGTGGGCATGGGCGAATTGCAGGTTCACCAGATTGTCCACGGCTTCCTTGTCGCAATTCTCGACCGCCGTGTAATGCAGCCAGTCCTGCGCTTCCTTCTCGGTCGGGCGGCAGATCACATGGCTGAAGGTCAGCACCTCGACCTTGCGGCCCTTGGCGGCGGCCTGCGCCTTCAGATCGGCGATTTCGCCCTTTGACCGTTCAAGGTCGATGGCCGGGGTGAACAGGAAATCGGCGTTGTCGGTGGCGAAGGCGCGGCCTTGCGGGCTGCCCGCCGCATTGAGAATCGGCACAGAACCGCGCTGCGGCTTCGGATCGCCCTTCACGCGCTTTGCCTTGAAATACTTGCCGTTCCAGTCGAAATGCTCATCCGAGGACCAGAGCTTCTTCACCAGATCGAACCATTCCTGCGCATAGCCGTAGCGGGTTTCGTGATCGTCGGGCAGGTCCAGACCCAGCGCCTCGTATTCCGGCTTGTTCCAGCCCGCGACGATATTCAGCCCGGCGCGTCCATGGCCGATCTGGTCGATGGTGGCGATCTGTTTCGCCACGACGACCGGATGGTTGGCGGTGGTGTGGATGGTGGAAAAGACGGCGATGTTCTTCGTCGAGGCCAGCAGACCCGCCGCCCAGGTCATCGTTTCCAGCACGCCACCGTGAAAATCGGTCTCGCCGCCATAACCGATCCAGCGGGCGATGGGCAGCATGAAGTCGATGCCGGCGGCATCGAGCATCTTCGCCAGTTCAAGATTGTTGTCCCAGGAATTGTCCCAGCGTTCGGCAATCTTCGTCGGCGTCATGCCCGACGAGCAGTTGGTCGAGAAAGTGCCAAGGCGAAAGCGATCGCCCGAGAGCATCGGGTGTTGCGGCATGTCAGCGGTCCCTGTTGGTTTAGGATTTATTTTATGATTGAAAGTCTATCTTAAAATCGCATTGCGTCAACGGTTTTGCCGTCCCATGCTGCCGGTATGGATGACGGAAAACCAATGGCGAAGAAAACCCTTCAAGCTCAAAGCGATGACGCCGACACCCGCCTGGACCTGCGCTGGCACCTTGCCGCCAGCGCCGCCGAAGTCGATGCGACCGAGCTGGAGTTTGCCCTGATGCGCGCCTTCGAGGGATTCGGGCGCTGGCAGTCGGAATGCCTCGCCTCGGTCTGCGACGTGGCGGCAACCGGGCCGGAAAACGCCATGCTGCACATCATCCGCATGAATGACCGGCCCAAAAGTCTGAAGGACCTCGCCCGGCTGATGAACCGCGACGACGTGCCGAACATGCAATATTCGCTGCGCAAGCTGATCGGCGCCGGTCTGGTGGAGCGCAAGGGCTCGGGCCGTGCGGGCGTCACCTACGAGGTGACGGACCAGGGCCGCCGGGTGACAGATGATTACGGCACGCTGCGCCGCCGTCTGCTGATCGAGGCGATCGGCAATGTGCCGGGATTCGCCGCCCGTCTGGCCGAAGCCGCGCGCACGCTGAACCTGCTGTCAGGCATCTATGAGGAAGCCGCGCGGGCTGCCGCCACCCACCGGCACTGAAACCGGCATAGAAAAGGCCCGCCGGGTTTCCCCGACGGACCTGTTCATGATCCCGAAAAGATCAGAGCTTGGCAGCAACCGCTTCCCAGTTGACCAGCTTGTCAAGGAAGTTGGTCAGATAGGCCGGGCGCTTGTTGCGGAAGTCGATGTAGTAGGAATGTTCCCACACGTCGCAGCCCAGCAGCGCGGTCTGGCCGAAGCAAAGCGGGTTCACGCCGTTTTCGGTCTTGGTGACCTTCAGCGACCCGTCCTTGTCCTTCACCAGCCAGGCCCAGCCCGAGCCGAACTGGCCCGCGCCGGCGGCGGCGAAGTCTTCCTTGAACTTGGCAACCGAGCCGAAAGCCTCGGTCAGCGCCTTTTCCAGATCGCCGGGGATCTTCTTGTCTTCGCCCGGACCCATCACTTCCCAGAACAGGTTGTGGTTCCAGTGCTGCGAGGCATTGTTGAAGATGCCGTTCTGCGCCACGGCGCCCGCCTGATAGGTGCCCTTCACGATGTCTTCGAGCGATTTCGATTCCCACTCGGTGCCCGCGATCAGCTTGTTGCCGTTGTCGACATAAGCTTTGTGGTGCAGGTCGTGGTGGTACTCCAGCGTCTCTTTCGACATGCCGAGCGCGGCCAGCGCGTCATGGGCATAGGGAAGATCGGGAAGCGTGAAAGCCATGGGAGTCACTCCTGTTCGAGAAGATTGCCGTCGGGGCCAATAAGGCCCCCCAAAGGAACAAGGTCAAGGGGCACCTCCCGGTTCCCGACAAAAACCCTGTCCTTCATCCGGCGGGAGGGCGGATCACTTCTTGCGCTTCTTCGGCGCGTCCGCGCGAACCTCGCACTTGCCGCGCGAGGTAAAGCGATTGTCAAAGCCCCGCGGAATCACGGAAAGGCGAATTTCATTGGTCGCCTTGATGAGCGTTCCGGTAAAGGCAAGGCTGGCGTTGCGGGCATTCCGTCCCTTGGCGCCACGCACTTCCCATTTGAACGTGGCCTGACGGTCATCGTCCTGCGTGACCTTGGCACTCACCGAACCGCCGGTGACCTTTTGGGTAAGCCCGTCGGCCACCACCGCCACACCTGTTCCCGGAACCATCTGGATGATCATGTCCGGCGGAATGGGAGAGCCCTTGGTTTGCTTGCCAGTCGTGCAATAAACCGTCACCGGGTCCGCCGCATGCGCCCCCCCGGCAAAGCCGGAAATCAGGGCGACCGCGGCCGCAATACCGAATATTTTCCGCATGTTACTCTCCATATACCCTTGAAACAGTCATGCTTGGCCTGAAAGGAAGATTATTTCTTGCGTTTCTTCGCAGGTTCGTCCTTCAGCACCTTACAGGTACCGCGCACATTGGTGGAATTGTCGTAACCACGCGGGGCACCAAACAGGGAGACCTTGCGGCGATCCTTGCTGAAGGTGGCGGTGTACATGATGGTACCCGTCCGGGCCGATTTGCTCCCGCGCACACGCACATCCCAGGTGACGGTATCGCCATCCGCCTTCAGTTTGGCCGGGATCGGCTTCTTCCCGACAAAGTGCGCGATGACGCCATCGTAGACCTGCGCGCTGCCCTGCGCTTCATCCAGGATGAAAAGGATTTCCGGCATCACCCATTCGTAATTTGACACTTTCTGCGTGCAAATCAACGCCTGCGGCGCGGCCTGAGCCGCCCCTGCGGCCAGCAACATGACGCTCGCCGCAATACCAAACACGTTACGCATGACTTACTCCCAAGTCTGACACACGGCACCACAGTCGCCCCGCCGTACGGGCGCCTCGCACCGGCGTGCCGGTGCAGAAGGACATCACTTCTTCGGGCGCTTGCCGGGCTTGTCGCGAACCACCTCGCAATGCCCACGATAGGAATAGCTGCCCGGATAGGCTTCGGGCACGATGGTCAGGCGCAGGCTGCCATCCTTGCGGCCGATCCTGGCCTCGTAGCGCAGATCGGACCGGGCGGAGCGGTTGTCACGCACGCCTTTCAGCGTCCAGCGCAGCACAAGATCTTTCGGCGTGTCACGCACCACCTGCGCCGTTACCCCTGAACCGCCGGTAACCGAATGGATCAGCGGGTCCATGGCCAGCACAACCTTGTTGGCAGGATCGAACATGATCAACAGCGGGTTCTTGGCAAGAGCAAGCCGGTTTTTCGCCGTCACCTCGCAGCCATAGATCACGGGGGGTGTTGCGGCCCGGGCGTGATTTGCCTGCAGGGCCGCGCAGAGGCTGATCATCAGCCCGACAAAACGTCTTGAAAACAATCTGGTAACTCCGGGGCATACACGCGCCTACAACCTGTAGCGCATGAATGCCCCGGATCTGTCAACTGCAAAGTGAGCGAGTCAGAACAGCTCTGCGCCCTTGGTGGCGGAATGCGACAGAAGACCCATCACATAGCCCGCGACCGAGCGGAAGCAGACGAGGCTGTAGCCCGTCTCATCCGCCCAGAAGGCACCCGCCACCTGCGCCAAGCGGGTCCGGCGCAACTCGCCCGGCGCCAGCGTCGCGTGATCAACCGGCGCGAGCTTCATCAGCACCTCGGCCGCCTGCGTGCCTTCAATCCGGAACACCGCGCGCGCGTCCGACACATCCACAGCCAGATGATGCTGTCCGGCCAGCTTTTCTGCCAGCGTGGCCAGCGCGGCTTTCACCTCGGTATAGGGGACGATCAGCAGATATTCGTCAGGGCTCATCCAGCCTGCGGCCTTGTCACCCGCCACCTCGATCCGGCGCTGCGCGGGAAGCGCGGTGCCGGTGACGGCGGTCACCGCCGCCGCCAGACCCGGTACATCAGGCTTGGCGCGCAGGGTGATCATGCCCAGCGGGCCGATTTCCCGGACAGAGGCGAAGCCGTCGAAGCGGGCACCGCCCAGGGCGCTTGCAACCTTAGACATTCTGCTTTTCCCCTTCCTTGTCGTAGAACACCGGGTCCACGATCTTCACCTGCATGGTCGAACCGTCGAGCTTCGTCATCTCGATGGTCTCGCCGAGCCGCGTCAGGCCCCCTTTCACCAGACCCATGGCAATGCCCTTGCCCAGCGTCGGCGAGAAATAGGTGGAGGTCACGCGGCCCTGCGTATTGCGCTGGCCATTGGCGTTGAAGCCTGGCGCCGGCGCGTAAGAGCCATCGGGGATGACCGATCCGTCCAGCGTTTCCAGACCCACCAGCTTCCAGCGGTCGGGATTGGCCAGATAGGGCCGTTCCTGCCCGCGCTTGCCCAGATAATCGGCCTTCTTCTTCGAAATCGCCCAGCCGAGGTTCAGGTCTTGCGGGATCACCGTGCCATCGGTTTCGTCGCCGATCATGATGAAGCCCTTTTCGGCGCGCAGGACGTGCAGCCCCTCGGTGCCGTAAGGCATCATGCCGAACTCGCCCCCCGCGGCCAGCAGCGCATCCCAGAAGGCGCGGCCTTCGCTGGCCGGCACCGCGATCTCATAGGACAACTCGCCCGAGAACGAGATGCGATAGACCCGCGCGTTGAAGCCGCCCAGCGTGCCGTCGGCCCATTGCATGAAGGGCAAGGTCTCTTTCGAGACATCCATGCCGCCCAGCTTCTCCAGCACCTTGCGGGCGTTGGGTCCAACCACGGCGATCTGGGCATATTGCTCGGTGACATTGGCGGTATAGACCTGCCAATCCCACCATTCGCATTGCAGCCAGTCCTCCATCCAGGCGTGGATGCGATCCGACCCGCCCGAGGTGGTGTGGCAAAGCCAGGTATCCTCGTCGATGCGCGCAACCACGCCGTCATCGGACAGGAAGCCCTGTTCGTTGCACATCAGGCCATAGCGGCATTTGCCCACCGGCAGGTTCGACATGACATTGGTATACAGCATGTCGAGGAACTTGCCTGCATCCGGCCCCTTGACGATGATCTTGCCAAGGGTCGAGGCATCCAGAAGGCCCACATTGGTGCGGGTGTTCTTCACCTCGCGGTGCACCGCCTGTTCATGGGTTTCGCCCGCGCGCGGATAGCAATAGGGGCGCTGCCACAGGCCGACGGGTTCCATATAGGCGTTCTGGGACAGGTGCCAGGCGTGGATCGGCGTCGTGCGCAGCGGCTGGAAGATCTCGCCCCGCGCCTCGCCCGCCAACGCGCCGATGGTCACGGGCGTATAGGGCGGGCGGAAGGTCGTGGTGCCAACCTGCGGCACCGGGGCCGACAGGCTGTCAGCCAGAACCGCCAGGCCATTGATATTGCTGAGCTTACCCTGATCGGTTGCCATGCCCAGCGTGGTGTAACGCTTGGTATGTTCGACCGAGGTATAGCCCTCGCGCGCGGCCAGTTGCACGTCGCTGACCTTGACGTCGTTCTGGTAATCCAGCCACATCTTCATGCGCAGATCGACCGGCGCACCCTGCGGCATGATCCAGACCGGCTCCATCGCCGCTTCCTGCGGGGCGGTGGCCACGGGGGCCATACCGCCACCAGCGGCGTCAGTGGCGTCCAGCAGCACATCGGCGGCTGACAGCGCCCCCGAGGCCGCACCAGCGGTCACCACCAGCGCAGCACCATCATGGTTCAGCGGCGGTCGGGCCTTGTCGGGGGCGAATTGCGCCTGCGCCTCGTCCCAGCGCAGCTTGCCGCCGCAATGGCTCCACAGGTGGACGACCGGCGACCACCCCCCCGACATGGCGACGGCATCACAGGCAATCTCTTCCAGAACCGAGCCTTGGCCGACCTGCGCGCAGATGGCGACGCCGGTGACGCGCTTGCCGCCCTTCACCTTGGCGATGGCCTTGCCCGCCTCGACCCGGATGCCCATGGCGCGGGCCTTCGCGGGCAGTACACCCGTCACGCTGGCACGGGCGTCCAGCACCACCGGCACCTCCAGCCCCGCCTCTTTCAGCGCGATGGCGGTGCGATAGGCGTCATCATTGTTGGTCACGATCACAGTGCGGTCGCCGGGCGCGACGGCCCAGTTGATCAGGTAATCGCGCACCGCCGCCGCAAGCATGACGCCCGGAATGTCATTGCCCGCGAAGGACAGCGGCCGTTCAATGGCGCCCGTCGCCGCGATGATCTGCCCGGCGCGCAGACGCCACAGACGATGACGCGGGCGCCCGTCGCCCGGCGTGTGATCAGCGACCTTCTCGTCGCAAAGCACATAGCCGTGGTCATAAGACCCCGCCGCCATGCAACGGCTTCGGAGCGTCACATTCTCCATGCTTTCAAGGGCCTGAACGGCGTTCTTCACCCAGACCTCTGCGGGCTGGCCCTCGATCTCGATACCATCGACCGGCGCGCGGCCACCCCAATGGGCGGTCTGTTCCACCAGCCAGACACGCTTGCCAGCTTTCGCGGCGGTCAGCGCCGCCTGAAGACCGGCAATCCCGCCGCCCACCACGAGGATGTCGCAGAAGGCATAGGCCTGTTCGTAACGGTCGGCATCACGGTCCTTCGGCACCTGACCCAGACCCGCCGACTGACGGACCACGGGTTCAAAGATGTGCTTCCACGCGAAACGCGGATGGATGAAGGTCTTGTAATAGAACCCGGCGGGCAGGAAGCGGCTGGCATAGTTGTTCACCACACCGACGTCGAATTCCAGGCTCGGCCAGTGGTTCTGCGAGGTGCAGGTCAGACCGTCGAACAGTTCGGTCGTGGTGGTGCGCTGGTTCGGCTCGAACCGGCCGCCCTGCCCCATGTTGACCAGCGCGTTCGGCTCCTCCGCGCCCGAGGCCACGATGCCGCGCGGGCGGTGGTATTTGAACGACCGGCCAACCAGCATCTGATCATTGGCCAGCAGCGCCGCGGCCAGCGTGTCGCCGCCAAAGCCCTTCAGGCGCTTGCCGTTGAAGGTGAATTCGCAAGGCGCCGTCCGGTCGATCAGACGGCCGCCCTTCGCAAGACGGGTGCTCATTTGGTGCCCTTCCAGTCCGGCCGCTTGGCCTTGATCTTCTCGACGATTTCGGCGGGCGGCTCGGTGGTCTGGGCGGAATAGGTACCGAAGACCTCCAGCGTCGCGGTGCAGCGCGCCGCGAGGAACCACTTGCCGCAGCCATAGGCATGGCGCCAGCGTTCAAAATGCACGCCCTTCGGGTTCTTGCGGGCGAACATGTAGGCTTCGAATTCCTCGCCGGTCGAACCGGGGCCGAAGCGTTTCAGATGCGCCTCGCCACCGGGCGAGAGTTCGGTTTCCTCGGCCTTCACGCCGCAATAGGGGCATTCAAGGATCAGCATGTGCGGGCCTCGTGTTTGCAGGAACCCCGGGGGCGCTGCCCCCGGACCCCCGGGATATTTTCAGACAGAAAATGACACATCAGTGCGCCACCCCGGCCGCCACCGACTCGTCGATGAACTGGCCTTCGCGGAAGCGCCACATGTTGAACTCGGCCGCGAGCGGGCCGGGTTCGCCCTTGGCCATCAGCTCGGCCATGGCCCAGCCGGAGCCGGGGATCGCCTTGAAGCCGCCGGTGCCCCAGCCGCAGTTGATGAAGCAGTTGCCGAGCGGGGTTTTCGAGATGATGGGCGAGCGGTCGCCGGTCATGTCTACGATACCGCCCCATTGCCGCAGCATCTTGAGCCGCGAAATCATCGGGAAGGTTTCGACCAGCGCGCGGAGTGTTTCCTCGATATGGTGGAAGCTGCCGCGCTGGGTGAAGTTGTTGAACCCGTCCGTGCCGCCGCCGATGACCATCTCGCCCTTGTCGGATTGCGACATGTAGCCGTGGACGGTGTTGGCCATGACCACCACATCCATGCAGGGCTTGATCGGTTCCGACACCAGCGCCTGAAGCGCGAGGCTTTCGACCGGCAGGCGGAAGCCCGCCATATCGGCCACCTGCCCCGAATGCCCGGCGACGACGATGCCGAGTTTCCGGGTGCCGATGAAGCCCTTGGTGGTTTCAACGCCCGTCACCTGCCCGTTTTCGGACCGGACGCCCGTGACCTCGCATTGCTGGATGATATCCATGCCCATGGCCGAACAGGCGCGGGCATAGCCCCAGGCCACGGCATCGTGCCGCGCCGTGCCGCCACGCGCCTGATAGAGCGCGCCGAGAACCGGGTAGCGCGGGCCGTCGATATTGATGATCGGCACCAGCTCCTTCACTTTTTCCGGTCCGATCCATTCGGTCTTGACGCCTTGCAGGTTGTTGGCGTGCACCGTGCGCAGGTAGCCGCGCACCTCATGATGGGTCTGCGCCAGCATCAAGAGGCCGCGCGGGCTGAACATCACGTTGTAGTTCAGATCCTGGCTCAGATCTTCGTAAAGGCTCAGCGCCTTGTTGTAGATCGCCGCCGACGGGTCCTGGAGATAGTTCGACCGGATGATGGTCGTATTCCGCCCGGTGTTGCCACCGCCCAGCCAGCCCTTTTCCAGAATCGCCACATTGGTGATCCCGTAGTTCTTGCCAAGATAATAGGCGGTGGCGAGGCCATGCCCCCCCGCGCCGATGATGATGGCGTCATAGGCGGGTTTGGGCGCGGGCGAGCGCCAGGCTTTTTCCCATCCCTGGTGATAGCGCAAAGCCTCGCGGGCGATGGCAAAGACCGAATAGCGTTTCATGGGTTGTCAAACTCCCGTCCCGGGTATGGTGCAGTCATGCCCTGACGGCGGAAAATATCCGCCTGCCGAAGCGGCACAATGGGGAAAATTGCGACATCATGTCGACCCCCTGTCGCCGGGCTGGCGGCATTTCGGGCTTTTGCCGCGCGGGACGAGGCACTACATGGGTTGGGAAGGCGCCACAGGGGCGCGGGAGAGGCGTCGCATGTGGACTTTCTGGCTGATGGCGGGGGCTTTGGCGCTGGGCAGCGGCATCGCCTTGCTGATGGGCTTCCGGCGCGGTGCGGGCGCGGCGGCGGAGGTTCCGGCCTCGGCGCTGGATGTGCAGCTGTATCGCGACCAGCTGGCGGGGATCGAACGCGACGCCGCGCGCGGGACAATCGCGGCAGAAGAGGCCGGGCGTCTGCGCACCGAAATCTCGCGTCGCCTGCTGGAGGCTGACCGGCAGAGCCGCGCCGCCGGAACCACCCGCCTTGCCGAAGGGCCGCGTCTGGGCTTGCCGGTGGTTGTGCTGGCACTGGCCGGGGCCGGTGCGCTTTACTGGAGCCTGGGCGCGCCGGGCTATCCCGACATGCCGATGGCCGCGCGGCTGGCCATGTCGGAAAAGCTGCGGGAGAACCGCCCGTCGCAGGCCGTGGCCGAGGCAGATGCGCCCGCGCCGGTGCTGCCGCAGGGCGCGGATGCCGAATATCTGTCGCTGATGGAAAAGCTGCGCAGCACCGTGGCCGAACGGCCCGACGACATTCGGGGCCAGCGCCTGCTGGCGGAAAACGAGGCCCGGCTGGGCGATTACCGCGCGGCCTATGCCGCGCAACGCGAGGTGATCCGGCTGGCGGGGGATGCCGCCACCGCCGAGGATTATGCGCTGCTGGGGGAAATGCTGGTTTATGCGGCGGGGGGCTATGTCTCGCCCGAAGCCGAGGCCGCGCTGACCGAGGCGCTGCGCCGCGATCCGAAGAATACGGCGGCGCTGTATCTTTCCGGCCTGATGTTCGCGCAGGTCGACCGGGCGGACCGCACCTTTGCCCTGTGGCGCAGCGCGCTCGAGTCCGCCGCGCCGGATTCGCCCTGGGTGAAACCGCTTCAGGAACAGATCGGTGACATGGCCGCGCGCGCCGGTGTCCGGTATCAGCCGCCCGGCGCCGCTGCTGGCCCGATGGCGGGCATGATGCCTGGCCCTGGCGCCGGGGATGTCGCCGCAGCGGCCGAGATGTCGGCCGAGGACCGGCAGACGATGATCGAAGGCATGGTCGAGCGGCTGAACGAACGGCTGGCGACCGAGGGTGGCAGCGCCGACGAATGGGCGCGCCTGATCGGGGCGCTGGGGGTGTTGGGCCAGACCGACCGCGCCCGCGCGATCTGGACCGAGGCGCAGGGTCGCTTTGCCAGCATGCCCGAAGATCTGGCGAAGGTGCGCGCCGCCGCCGTGCAGGCCGGGGTGGCGGAATGAGCTTCGAGGACGCGGCCGATTTCACCGCCACCCTGCCCCGCATGGGGGCGCTGGCGGGGCTTGATCTGGGCACCAAGACCATCGGTGTGGCTTTTTCCGACGTGATGCGCGGCGTGGCGACGCCAGACCGCACGATCCGGCGCGAGAAATTCACGCTGGATGCCGAGGCGCTTCTGAAGCTGCTGGCAACGCGGCAGACGGTCGGCATTGTGATCGGCCTGCCGCGCAACATGGATGGCAGCGAAGGTCCGCGCGCGCAATCGACCCGCGCCTTCATCCGCAATCTGGAAAAGCTGACGCCGCTTCCGGTGCTGTTCTGGGATGAACGCCTGTCCACCGTGGCCGCCGAACGCGCGCTGCTGGAGGCGGATACGTCGCGCAAGCGTCGCTCCGAGGTGATCGACCATGTGGCGGCCGGGTTTATCCTGCAAGGGGCGCTGGACCGGCTGGCGCATCTGCGGCGGGAGGCCGAACGTGACGGATGAGATCTGGAAACGGGCCGAAGTCGACAGCCCCTGCGTCAAGATCTGCGTGATCCACCCGGAAGCGCGGCTTTGCGTCGGATGTTATCGCAGCATTGACGAGATCGGCGCCTGGTCACGGATGACACCCGAGGCACGACGCGCCGTGATGGCAGACCTGCCCGCGCGGGCGCCCCGGCTGGTCAGGCGGCGCGGCGGGCGCGCCGGGCGACTGGAAGGCTGACCCAGCAACTGACCCGGCCCTTGGCGGCATCGAGCCGCCGCGTGCCGACTGCCGTGGAAGGCGCCAGCGTTGCGTATCACTCTGGCATGAGCCAGCTTGCGACATCCGGCATGAGCGGCCGGAAATAGGCGATGATCCGGCCTTCCGGCGGGGCCTTGGCACCCGCCGCCCAGGGGGCGACTCCATGCAGCAGGTGCCGGTGCATCAACACCGCCTGACCGGGCCGGGACGGCACGGCGACCCGGCGGCAGGTTTCAAAACACTGCCTGCGCGCAGCGACATAGGCATCGGTGATATCCACCTCGGCCCATCGCGCGGGCGGATGCGGCGCCAGCGCTGCGGCCAGCGCGGCTTGCAGGATGCGGTGGCTGCCCTCCCACACCACCAGCGGCGCGGCCTCGGGGTCGGTTTCGTTCAGGGCCATGCCCAGAATCCAGTGATGCGGCTCGGCGATGCGGCGGCGTTTCGCGGCATCGGCCAGAAGCCCGTCCAGATGCGCGGCATCACGGTCGCGGCGGAAGGCGAAGGCGGCGGGCGTTTCCGCCTCGGACGGCTGCGGATAGCCGGGGCGCATGACGGAAAGCTGCGCCGGATGCAGCGGCTCGGGCGCAAGGCCCACCGCCTGCCACGGGAAACCGGCGCCCCCCATGGCGCCATCCGGTCCGTTCGGCAAGGCATCGACGCCGACAAACCATGTGCCGCCACAGCGCCATGGCTCGGCACTGTCACGCAGCACGGCTTCGGCCACCGGACGGGCCGCTGCCGCCCAGTTGGCGATTGCCGGATCGGTCCCGATCCGGTGCCAGCCGCGCGCGCCTACCACCCCGCGGCCTTGCGCAGCATGTTCACCGCGACCACGAGGATGAACAGGGCGAAGGCACGCTTCAGCGGTTTGGCATCCATCGCATGGGCGATGCGCACCCCGATGGGCGTGGTGATCAGCGTCATCGCCACGATCACGGCAAAAGCGGGGAAGTTGATCGCGCCCAGGGTGCCGGGCGGCGCCTGATCGACATGCAGCGTCAGGAAGCCGATGGCCGAGGGGACCGAGATGATCAGCCCGAAACCCGCTGCTGTGGCGACCGCGCGATGGATCGGCAGGTTGTAAAGCGTCATCATCGGGACCCCGAAGGTGCCGCCGCCAATCCCCATCAGCACCGAGAAGAACCCAAGCCCGCCCCCCAGCACCGGCCGCAGGCCGCCGCGCGGCATTTCCGGCCCCAGCCGCCAGTCGGCGCGCCCGAATGCCATATAAAGTCCGGCAATCAGGCCAAGACAGCCGAAGATCGCCTGAAGCGTGACGGATTTCAGGCGGCTCGCCAGCAGGAAGCCCGCCACCGACCCGACCGCGATGTAGATTGCCCAGCCCTTCAGGATTTCCCAGTCCACTGCACCCTTGCGGTTATGGGCCAGCACCGAACGAACCGAAGTGACGATGATCGTGGCCAGCGAGGTCGCCAGACAGACCTGCATCAACTGCGGCCCGCCATAGCCCAGATGCGAGAAGGCGTAATAGAAGGCGGGCACCAGAACGATCCCCCCGCCGACCCCCAGAAGGCCCGCGATGATCCCGGCGAAACCGCCGATCACGACAAGCAGCGCCAGCATCGGCAACAGGGTATAGATGTCGGGCATGATGCACCTTCCGCCTTGGATCGGCCCGACGCTAGCCGCAAGGCGCGGAAGGTTCCAGAGGTGCATTGTGCAGCGGCGCAGAAAAGGTTAGAGAGGGAGTCACTTTTTCTAACGGTTTTCCCATGTCCGCGTCATCCTTCCTGCGCCCGGCACTCGTGCTCGGGCTTTTGTCCGCCGTTGGCCCCTTCGCCATCGACATGTATCTGCCTGCCATGCCCGAGATCGGGCAAAGCCTGAATGCCAGCGTGCCCGCCATGCAGGCCACGATCACCAGCTATTTCCTCGCCTTCGGCGTGGCGCAGCTGATCTATGGCCCCTGGGCGGATCAGGCCGGACGCAAGCTGCCCCTTTATGCGGGGCTGGCGATCTTTCTGATCGGCTCGGTCCTGTGCACGCTGGCCCCCTCGACCGAGGCGCTGATTGCCGGGCGCTTCGTGCAGGGTCTTGGCGGTGCGGCGGTGATGGTGGTGCCACGCGCGGTGATCCGCGACATGACGACGGGGCACGAGGCGACACGGCTGATGGCGGCCATCATGCTGGTGATTTCCGTCTCGCCCTTCCTTGCACCGCTGGCAGGAGCCGGTCTGATGATGCTGGCGGGCTGGCGCGCGATCTTCGGCGTTCTGGTGGTGGCCACGCTGATCAGCCTCGCGATGACGCGCTTCCTGCTGGCCGAGACCCTGCCGCCCTCTGCGCGACAGCCCGTCTCGGTTTCGGCCATGCTGCGCGGCACCCGGCATCTGCTGACACATCGCGGCTTCATGGCGCTGACCTTCCTGGGCGGCTTTGGCATGGCGAGCTTCTTCGTCTTCATCGCCTCAGCCTCATTCGTCTATGCCGAGGCGTTCGGCCTGACACCCACGCAATTCTCGCTGGCTTTCGCGCTGAATGCGGTGGGGTTCTTCGGCGCCTCGCAGATGGCCGCCCGGCTGGGCATGCGCTTTGGCGCGCAGGCGGTCATGGTGCGGGCGACCACAGGTTTTGCCGTGTTCACCATCGGGCTGTTCCTGCTGGCGCTGGCCGGGATTTCCGGCCTCTGGCTGACCATCGGCGGGCTGTTCCTTGCCAATGCCTGCCTCGGGCTGGTGATCCCCACCGCCATGGTGGTGGCGCTGGAGGAACACGGGCCGATTGCCGGTCTGGCCTCGTCGCTGGGGGGGACAATGCAGATGCTGGCCGGGGGCGCGATGATCGCGGTTTCCGCGCCGTTCTTCGATGGCACGGTGCTGCCTATGCTGGCGGCCATCGCGCTTTGCGGCGCGCTCGCCTTCGTGCTGGCACTGGTGGTGGCGCGGCTGCCCGCACCCGAGGCTCAGCCCTCGGCCTGAACAGCCATCGCGCGCTGCACCTCGGCCAGGGCCGCGTCCAGCAGGTCAAGCCCCGCACCGGGGCGCGAGGCCCCTTCCGACAGCACGCGGCGCCAGCCGCGTGCGCCGGGCAGGCCGGTGAACAGGCCAAGCATATGCCGCGTCACCTGATGCAGCCGCCCGCCCGCCGCAAGATGCGCCGCGATATAGGGCTTCATCGCCGCGACCACCGCCGCACGGTCCGGCGCATGATCTTCGCCCCACAGCGCATCCGCTCCGATCAGCGCGTTTCCCGGATCGTGATAGGCGGCACGCCCGATCATCACCCCGTCCAGCCCCTCGGCCAGCAGCGCACCCGCCTGTTCCAGCGTGGCAATGCCGCCGTTGATGCAGATGGTCAGTTCCGGGAACCGCCGCTTCATCGCCAACACCAGCGGGTAATCGAGCGGCGGGATCTCGCGGTTTTCCTTGGGGCTGAGGCCCTGAAGCCAGGCCTTGCGGGCATGGACCACAAAATGCGTGACCCCTGCCCCGGCGACGGTTTCGATGAAGCGCGGCAGGATCTCCTCCGGGTTCTGGTCATCGACACCGATCCGGCATTTCACCGTCACCGGCACATCGCTTTCCGCCGCCATGGCGCGCATGCAATCCGCCACCAGCGCCGGGCGCTCCATCAGCACCGCACCGAAACAGCCCGATTGCACCCGATCCGACGGACAGCCACAGTTCAGGTTGATCTCGTCATAGCCCCAGCCCTGCGCAATGGCGGTGGCCCGTGCAAGTTCGCCCGGATCGGACCCGCCGAGTTGCAGGGCGACAGGATGTTCCTCGGCGCTGAAATCCAGGAGCCGTGCCTTCGGCCCGTGCAGGATCGCCGGCGCGGTGACCATCTCGGTGTAAAGCATCGCCCGCCGCGTCATCAGCCGGTGGAAAAACCGGCAATGCCGGTCCGTCCAGTCCATCATAGGCGCCACGGAAAGTTTGTGCGAGGGATACATCGGTGCGGGTTCTGTCATAGGCAGGGCGCCCGTCCGGCGAAGGCAGGGGCCGGTTCAGGCTGGATTACAAGGGCGTCGCTATACACACCTGCGACGACGGGGCCAAGCCATCCGGGCGATTTTGGCATTTTCCGTGCTGCATCGCACGCGGATCGGTGATCTAGAAGATGTAAACTACAGGACAGCCGATGCCGAATCCTTCCGTCACACTCCTGACCGGCCGCGCCGCCCCCCTAACGGGACGGGATATCCTCAGCGGCATCGTCAAGACGCCTGTCGACCGGCCCCTGTCGCTTGGCCCCGGCGGGCTTGACGGTGACGAGCAGGCCGACCTGCGCGTGCATGGCGGGGTGGAAAAGGCCGTGCATCACTATCCGCTGGATCACTATGCCCTGTGGCGGGCCGAACTGGGCGACCTGCCCCCGTTGCGCGCGCCGGGCGGCTTTGGCGAGAATATCTCCGCCGCCGGACTGACCGAGGCGGATGTCGCGGTGGGCGATGTGTTCCGGCTGGGCAGCGCCATCCTGCAGGTGTCGCAGGGGCGCCAGCCCCGCTGGAAGCTGAGCCACCGTTTCGCCGTGCCCGACATGGCGCGGCGCGTGCAGCAAAGCGGGCGCACCGGCTGGTATTACCGTGTGCTTCAATCCGGCACGGTGGCCCCCGGCGACCCGTTGGAACGGATCGAACGTCCCGCTCCGGAGTGGAGCCTGCACCGGCTCTGGCATGCGCTCTATGTCGACCGGCTGAACCAAGCCGAGCTGGAGGGTATCGCCACCCTTGACCTGCTGGCCGAGGGCTGGCGCAAATATGCGGTCCGGCGGCTGGAAAGCGGCCGTGTCGAGGACTGGAGTAACAGGCTGGACGGCCCCGCATGACCCCGCCCCCTTTCGTGATCGCCATTCAAAGCCAGGTCGTCTTCGGCCATGTCGGCAACTCCGCCGCGCTGTTTCCAATGCAGGCGGCGGGGCTGGAGGTGGCGGCCATCCCCACCGTGGTGTTTTCCAACACCCCGAATTACCCCACGCTGCGCGGTCGCGCCCTGCCGCCGGAGTTCTTTTCAGACCTTCTGCAAGGCGCGCGCGAACGCGGGCTGGCGGAGCGGGCGGACATTCTGCTGACCGGCTATATCGGCTCGCTGGATGTGGCGCTGATGGTGGCCGATTTCGTGGCCGAGGCGAAAACGCTGAATCCGCGGCTGACCTATTTGTGCGACCCGGTGATGGGCGATGCGGGGCCGGGCCTTTATGTGCCCGAGGCAATTGCCGATGTGATGCGCAACCGCCTGTTGCCGCTGGCCGATCTGGCGACGCCCAACCCGTTTGAACTGGGCTGGCTGACCGGAGGGACAACCCGCACGCTGGCGGATCTGCAAACCGCGCGTGACAGGCTGACGCTTGCCCCGGCGGCGCGACTGATCGTGACCGGCTGCGCGCTGGAGGATACGCCAGAAGGTCATATCGAAAGCGTCATCCTTGGCCCCGGAGGCACAAGCCGCCACCCGACACCGCATCTGCCGATTGCCCTGCCCGGCACTGGCGATCTGTTCGCCGGGCTGGTGGTCGCGGGTCTGGGCCGAGGGCTGACGCTGCCCCGCGCGGTGGAAACCGCGCAGGTGCTGACGGCACGCGCGCTGGCCCATGCGCAGGCGCTTGGCGCGGGCGAGGTGGTGCTGACCGAACCGGAGTTCCGTCGCGCGCTGCTGACACTGGGAAGCCCCTGACCGGCGTCTCAGCCCTCGCGCCCGTCGGCCCCCAGCAGCGCCGCGAGTTCGATGGCATTGCGCACCCCCATCTTGGCCAGAACCCGGCCGCGATGCACCTCGACCGTGCGCATGGCGATGCCAAGCTGGTCGGCGATCTGTTTGTTCAGCGCCCCGGTCAGCATGGCGCGCAGCACCTCGTCCTCGCGACCCGACAGGGTGGCGCGGCGGGCGGCCAGATCGCGCCGCGCCGCCGCCTCGGCCTCTGCCACCTGATGGGCGGCGATGGCGCGCAGGGCCAGATCGACGATCTGGTTGTCATTGAACGGCTTTTCCACGAAATCGAAGGCTCCGGCCTTCAGCGTGCGCACTGCCACCGGCACATCGGCATGTCCGGTCAGAAAGATCACCGGCACCGGATTACCCATGGCGCGCAGCCGTTCAAACACCTCCGGGCCGGAAAGCTCGCCCATGCGCACGTCAAGGATGACGCAGGCGCAATCCTCCAGCGGCTGCGCGGCCAGAAATTCCTCACCCGAGGCCCAGCCCCGCGCCGCCACCCCGCGCGAGGCCAGAAGAAAGGCCAGCGCGTCGCGGATCGCCTCTTCATCATCGACGATATGGATCATCCCGCTCATTCCGCTGCCCTTTCCTGTTCCCCGGCCACCGGCAGGCTGACCCGGAATACCGTGCCGCCCGAGGCCGCCGCGCGATGGGTCAGCTGCCCGCGGTGCAATTCGATGATCGAACGGCAGATCTTCAGCCCCATGCCCATCCCCTGTGCCTTGGTGGTGGCGAAGGCGTCGAACAGCCGCCCCGCCACCTCGGGCGCGATTCCCGCGCCATGGTCCTCGACCTCGATCACCGCCTGTCCCTCGTCCTGCACCAGCCGCACCGTCAGCGTATCGCCGGACCGCGTGTCGCCCATCGCCTCCATCCCGTTGCGGATCAGGTTGATCAGCACCTGTTCCAGCAGAATCCGGTCTGCTGCGACGGAGGGAACGGCGGAAATCCCGGTCACCAGCCGGACACGGTGTTCGCGTGCATCCGCCGCCAGAAAGCCCACGGTTTCCTCGATCACCTCATCCAGCGCGATCTGCGAAAACTGCGGCTCGCGCTTCTTCACCAGATCCTGAATGCGGCGGATGATCAGCCCGGCCCGGCCCGCCTGCTGCGCCAGTTTCTCGGTCGCGCCGCGCAACATGGCCGGATCGGCGCGGCCGCTGTCCAGCAGGTTCAGGATGCCCGCCGCGTATGAGGCGATGGCCGACAGCGGCTGGTTCAGCTCATGCGCAAGGGTCGAGGCCATCTCGCCCAGCGTCACCAGCCGCCCGGTGCGCGCCATGGTTTCATCCTGTGCACGGGCCAGACGGGCGGCGCGTTTGGCTTCGGTGATGTCGATGACCGATCCCATCCAGCCGCGATGCGCGCCCTTCGCGTCGATCAGCGGCGCCTCGTAGACCTGCACGTCGATTTCCTGCCCGTCGCGGCGGCGAAAGCGCGTCTCGAAGCTCTGGCTGATTGCACCGCCCGCCGCCAGTGCGCGATGGCGGGCCTGCGTCTCGTCCAGCCGGGCCGGGTCCCAGTAGGGCATCGGCGGGTGATGCCCGACAAGCTCGCCGGCCTGCCAGCCGACCAGATTGCAGAAGGCGGAATTGACGTAAAGGATGCGGCCCTGATGGTCCTTGGCGCGCAGGCCCACGGTCAGGCTTTCCTCCATCGAGCGGCGAAAGGCCGTTTCACCGCGCAGCCGCAATTCGGCGCTGCGCCGCCGCTCGGCCGTGCGGAACAGCACCAGAAGCGCAAGGATGGCAAAAGCGGCCAGCCCCGCGATGGCCCCGATCATCAGGGCCGACCGGAAGCCCGCGGGCGCGTCATAAGCGGTGATGCGCAGCAATGTGCCCCGGATCGGCGGGTCAAAACTGATGGCATGCGAAGGGTTTGCCGGGTCCGGCTCCAGCCGCTGCCGTTCGGCCAGCACCCGGTCATCCCCGGCAAGGATGCGCACGCCATATTGTTCGGCGATCCACCACGGCACATGGCGGTCCAGCATCACCGGCAGGGCCACGGTCGCGCTGACATAACCGCTCTGCCCCGGCAGCGGCAGCGCCAGGGTCACGCGCCCGTCGGCGCCGACCGCGCCGTAGACCGGACGCGTCGCCTGTGCGCCGGTGCGCCGCAACAGCGCCACCAGATCGGCGTCACTGGCAGCCCCCGCGCCGGGCAGCGCGCGGGCCGGGCGGCCATTGGCATCATACCAGACGATCGACAGGAGTTCGGGATTGTTGGCGATATGAAGCCGCCCCCGTGCATCCAGCGCCTGCGGTGGCACGCCCCCAGCCGCATCCAGCGCCAGCCGCACCAGCATGTCCTCGTCCACCGACAGCTGGAAGCGCAGGGTCTGTTCCACCCACAGCGCATCGGTGGCCAGCTTCACCCGTGCCTGTTCGGCCTCGCTGCGGCTGACGGCCCAGACCAGCGCGCCCACCGTGGCGACCAGCGCCACGATGGCAACCAGCGGCACCAGCGACAGCAGATCCAGCCGTCGCAGCCGCGGCCGCCCGCCCTCGACCGCCCAGGGGTCGCCCTCTGCCCCCGGCGGAACCGCCGATGCCGCCCGCGCCTCCTTGCCCTGCGCCAGTGCCGTAACCTCCCCCTGCGCCGCATGCCCCTGTTAGCGGGCGAATTGCGGAAACCCACAATAGCGGTGGCGCGTCCCGGCTGGCAAGAAGGTGAGGACCGCCGGGAGGGCGGAGAACACGGAGGAGATTCCCATGCTGACACGTCGCAGCCTCGCCCGCCTTGCGGGTGCCGCCGTCATCGCGCTTTCGACCGCGCTGCCCGCGCTGGCCGAACCCATCGTCATCAAGTTCAGCCACGTCGTCGCCCCCGACACTCCCAAGGGCAAGGGCGCCGAGAAGTTCAAGGAACTGGCCGAGGCCTATACCAACGGTGCGGTGAAGGTCGAAGTTTACCCGAACAGCCAGCTTTACAAGGACAAGGAAGAGCTGGAGGCGCTGCAACTGGGCGCCGTTCAGATGCTCGCCCCGTCGCTGGCGAAATTCGGCCCGCTGGGCGTGCAGCAGTTCGAGCTGTTCGACCTGCCCTTCCTCATGGGCAGTTATGACGATCTGCGCAAGATCACCGATGGCGAGGTCGGCAAGGGCCTGCTGGCCAAGCTGCAGGACAAGGGCATCACCGGCCTTGCCTACTGGGACAACGGTTTCAAGATCATGTCGGCCAACTCGCCGCTGCATGTGCCCGATGATTTCCTCGGCCTGAAAATGCGCATCCAGTCCTCGAAGATCCTTGAGGCCGAAATGCAGGCGCTGGGGGCCGTGCCGCAGGTCATGGCCTTCTCCGAGGTCTATCAGGCGCTGCAAACCGGCGTTGTCGACGGCACCGAGAACCCGCCGTCGAACATGTATACCCAGAAGATGAACGAGGTTCAGAAGCACGCGACGCTGTCGAACCACGGCTATCTGGGCTATGCTGTCATCGTGAACAAGGCTTTCTGGGATGGCCTGCCGGAAGATGTGCGCGCCAATCTCGACAAGGCCATGGCCGAGGCGACCGTCTATGCCAACTCGATCGCCAAGGAAGAGAACGACAAGGCGCTGGAAGCGATGAAAGCCGCCGGAACCACCGAGTTCCACGAGCTGACGGACGAAGAACGCGCCGAATGGGTGGCAGCGCTGAAACCCGTGCATGAGCAGATGGCAGACCGTATCGGCGCCGATCTGATCCAGCAGGTCTATACCGCGCTCGGCACCAACTGATCCGGCCTTCCCCAGAGACCGGGTCCACCACCTGCGGGGGCACCACCGCGTGCCCCCCTTTTCACAGCCGCCGCCCGGACCGGGGCCGCCGCTTACCCCAACGAGGTTCGCCATGATCCTGCGCATCCTCGACCGCTTCGAAGAAATTCTCATATCGCTTCTCATGGCTGCGGCCGTGACGCTGATCTTCGTGGCGGTCGTTCACCGCTTTTCCATCGGCTTTGCCGCCGATCTTGTCGCCTGGGGCCGATCTGCCGATATGGCCTGGCTGCAATCCTTCGGCCGTTCGGCCTTCAAGGCCATCAATTCGATCAAGCTGACCTGGGCCCAGGAAGCCTGTATCTACCTGTTCGTCTGGATGGCCAAGTTCGGCGCCGCCTATGGCGTGCGGCAGGGCATCCATGTCGGCGTCGACATCCTTGTCGAGCGGCTCGAGGGCAATACCCGCAAGCTCATCACCGTCATCGCCATGTCGGGCGGCATCCTGTTCACCGCGATCATCTCGTGGATCGGCACGGATTTCGTCTACCACGTCTATCACGGTGGCCAGACCTCGCCCGATCTCGAAATCAAGATGTGGCTGATCTATCTGGCGGTGCCGCTTGGCTCGGCCCTGATGTGCTTCCGCTTCATACAGGCTTTGTATCTGTATCTGACCACCGGCTACATCGCCCATCACGACCATGGCGCCGTGGACGGGCTTGAGGACGAGGCCGACGATCTGGCCAAGGGAGGCCACGCATGACCGCGCTCATCATCTTCCTCATCCTCGCGCTGCTGCTGGTCACGGGGATGCCGGTCTCCATCGCGCTGGGTCTGACCGTCTTCACCTTCCTGTTCGGCTTTACCGAAATCCCGATGGATTCCATCGCGCTGAAGCTGTTCACCGGGATCGAGAAGTTCGAGATCATGGCGATCCCGTTCTTCATCCTTGCCGGAAACTTCCTCACCCATGGCGGGGTCGCGCGGCGGATGATCCGCTTTGCCACCTCGATGGTCGGGCACTGGTATGGCGGCATGGGTCTGGCCTCGGTTCTGGCCTGCGCGCTGTTTGCCGCCATCTCGGGCTCCTCGCCCGCGACGGTGATGGCGGTGGGTTCCATCCTGATCCCGGCCATGGTGAAACAGGGCTACCCGCCCCAGTTCGGCGTGGGCACCATTGCCACCGCAGGCGGGCTTGGCATCCTGATCCCGCCCTCCATCGTGATGGTGATGTATTCGGTCGCCACCTCGGGCATGGTCGTCACCGGCGCTGACGGGCAACCCGTGCTGTCGGCCTCCATCGGCACGCTGTTCATGGCGGGTGTGGTGCCGGGCCTGATGCTGGCGGCGATGCTGGGCGGCACGACGATCTTCCGCGCCTGGAAGAATGGCTATCCGCGCATGCCCCGCGCCTCGATGCGCGAACGGCTGAACGCCTTCCGCGAAAGCGTCTGGGGCCTCATGCTGATCGTCATCATCATGGGCGGCATCTATGGCGGCATCTTCACGCCGACCGAAGCCGCCGCCGTCAGCGCCGTTTATGCCTTCATCGTGGCGGTCTTTGTCTACAAGGACATCAAGCTGACCGAAGTGCCGAAGGTGCTGCTGTCCTCGGCCGCAATGTCGGCGATGCTGCTTTACATCATCACCAATGCCGTGATGTTCGCCTTCATCCTGACGTCGGAGCAGATCCCGCAGGCGCTGTCGGACTGGATCGTCAGCCTTGGCCTCGGCAAGATCGGCTTCCTTCTGATGGTCAACGTCATGCTCCTGTTCATCGGCATGGTGATGGAGCCTTCGGCCATCGTGCTGATCATGGCGCCGATCCTCTATCCGGTGGCTGTGAAGCTGGGGGTCGATCCGGTGCACTTCGGGATCATGCTGGTGGTGAACATGGAAATCGGCCTCTGCACGCCGCCCGTGGGCCTGAACCTTTACGTTGGTTCTGCCATATCCCGGCTGGGGTTGACCGAGGTGACGCGCGCCACCTTCCCCTGGCTGGTCACGGCGCTGCTGTTCCTGATGATCGTGACCTACATACCCGAGGTCTCGCTCGCCTTCCCCAGAATGCTGGGCATGAACTGACGGAAAGGCCGGGCCCTGCGCCCGGCCTTTTCATTCGGTGCCCTGTCCCGCACGCATGAAAAAGGGGGCAGGTTGCCCTGCCCCTGAAGTTCGATGAAAGATCCGTGGTCGGGATGGGCTCAGAAGCCCATCACCAGCGACACGCCCAGCTTGTTGTCGGTGCGGATCGCACGGCTGTCGTTGTATTCGGTCAGATAGCTGACGCGGGTCGCGAACTTGTCGGTCATCTTGAAGTTCACGCCGAGGTCGTTGTTGATCCGCAGTGCGGTATCCGAATACAGGATGTCCGTATCGTTGGTCGCGAACACGTTCTCGTTGAACTTGTAGAAGAACCGCGACGAGGCGATGTAGCCGGTTTCGGTTTCGCTGTTGTCCAAACCATCCTTCAGATAGCTCACGCCGATACCGGCCTGTACGCGCCAGGTCATGTCCGGGGTGTTGACGACGCGGTAGCCCGGACCGAAGCCGAGGAAGGCATCCGTCTTCACGTCCCCCGCGGTCGCGGCCAGGCCATCGGTTTCCACCCGGCCCAGAACGAAGGCATAGAAGCTGTCGTTGAAGTAGTAGTTCGCATCATAGACCGCGAACACATCTTCCTTGGTCTTCACGCCATCATCATCCGCGAAATCCAGCGCGACGCCGATGTTCTGCACCCAGGGACCCGAGGCATAGCGCATCCGGGCGCCGGCGGTGAATTCCTGGCTTTCATTGTTGCCGGTCTTGCCCGAGTAGCCCAGCGAGGCCGAGCCCGAGAAACCCTGACGGAATTCCGGGTTCGAGAAACGGGCCGCATCTTCGGCGCGCGCCATATCCTCGGCCACGGCCTCGTCGATATCGTCGATACGGTCATTCAGGTCACGCGTACCAGTCAGATCAGTCTGCGCCATGGCCGGAGCCGCGATCATCAGCGCCAGAGCCGAGACTGCAACATTTTTCCAGATCGTGGTCATCTTGATATCCTTTCACTAACAAGAGCGGGTGCATCGCACTTCCGCTGCTCACGAATGGACATCTAATCCTTTGATTTATCTGGACAATATTAAGAAAACTCGGGTCAGCCTCAAGAATTACTCGTCTCCTTCCCCCTTGAAACCTCCGGTCGGCGGCCCCGAGGCCAAATATTCAGCCTCGGGGGGGATTTAGCGACGCTCCGGCGCCGGTCAGAGGTCATCCAGAAGGTCGTTCACCTCTTCATCCAGACGGGCGACCACCGCTTTCAGTGTCGATTCCGCAACATCGGCAAGCTCTGTTTCCAGGTCAGAACGCCAGATCACCCAGGATTCCAGCGTGAAATTCGGCGCGTCCTCCACAAGATGCAGTTGTCCGGCATCCAGGAAGGGCTTCACATAGCGTGCAGGCAGATAGGCCGCAAAGGGGCGCGACCGGATGTAGCTGCCAACCAGCGTGCCCAGGGAAAGCTGGAAATTCGGGATCGGCAGTTCCGGCAGCGCGGTTTCATGGAAGCGCAGGAAATCCGGGCCCCAGTCCGCGAGGATATAATATTTGCTTATGTCCTCAATCTGGCAATCCTCTGTCGGAGCGACCAGAACAAGCTGGTCCTCCAGCAAGGGCTCGCAGCGCAGTCCGGTGCGCGCGATGGGGGTGAAGCTCAGCCCCACATGCATCTCGCCTTCGGCCATCCGGCGCAGGATCGTCTCCCCCCCGCCCAACTCGGCCCGCAGCGTCGCCTCGGGCAAGGCTGTCTTCAGCCCGTCGAGCCAGCGAAACCCCAGCCGCGGCCACAGCGCGGCTTCGGCACCTATGGTCAGGCTGGCGGGTTCCGCTTCCATCGCGCCGACCTGGCGGCGCGCCTGATCCCAGCTTTTCAGGATTGACCAGGCATGGCGGCGGAACTCCCGCCCCGCCGGGGTGGGTTCAACCCCGGTCTTGTGCCGCAGGAACAGCGGGCGGCCAAGCTGGTCTTCCAGCCGCTGCACCCGCAGCGAGACCGCCGATTGCGTTACATGCAGCCGCTCGGCCGCAGAGGCAAAAGCGCCGGTGTCTATCACTTCAAGGAAGGTCCGAAGCAGCTGCATATCCATTGCACATTCTCCACTGGTCCCAGTGGAAAGGAACATGCGGCAGCGCAGGTTCCAAGTGCAGGGGGAATTAATGCAAAGAGGTTTCCAGCCGGTCCCGCTCACTTCGTGACGCGCGGGCCTCCCCGCTGTAACATCCCGTTATCGCGGTCGGTTCCCGCGCGGCAGGATTTTCAGCGGCGCGGAAAACCGGGCTTGGCGGCACGCGCCTCGACCTGCACGGGGATCAGTTCACGGCGCACGACCGGCGCCCTGGTGCCGCCGCGCGGACCTTCGTCATCCTGCGCCTGGCGCATCACGGCAATCGCGAACTGGGCACCTGCGAAAATGACCCCGTTGCTCACGAACAGCATCAGACCCGCCAACCAGCCCATTTCGGTTTCCAGCACCAGATGGCCCAGATTGCCGATGTTGAACCACACGAGCAGCGCCACGAAAACGGCGGCGAGCGCATAGCCGATGGCCACATTGACGATATAGAGCCGGACAAGCTTGGGCATGACGAATCCTCCTGTCCCCCTGACCCTAACACTCCTGTCGCGGGGCACCAGCGCCAAACCGTCGCAGGTGCAGCATTTTATTGCGCGGAACAGGGCGCTGGCGGCAATTTGCCGAAACTCAGGGCGTTTGCGGAAGGAATTCCAGTTTCAGCCCGTCCGGCCCGGTCAGGATCAGCCGCCCGTCCCGCAGGCTCGCGGCATCGACCTCTGCCATCGCACCCAGATAGCGCGACTCGGCTTCCAGCGCCGGGCAGGCCATGCGGGTCGCACCAAACATGCCGAAGCGGAAGGCAGGCAACTGCCCTTCGCGCGCCGCGAACCAGCGGTTGCAGGGCGCCTGCCCCGTGGCGCGGGCGGGGTCGGTCAGATCCAGCGTGGCCCGTTCGGCGAAGGTCTCGCCATTCAGCCGCTCCAGCCGCCAGACACGGGCCAGTTCGGCTTCGGTCGGCAAGGGCTGCGAGGCGGACGGTTCGCCGCCCGGCTGACAGGCGGCGAGAAAAACGAGGGAAAGCGTAGCAAGTGGTTTCAACATCACAGGTCTCCTTTCCCCTTCCGACGCAGGGCGCCGGACGATCCTTGGCGGATCAGGCGGAAAAAGCCTGCGGCTTTTCCTCACGCGCCATATGATCCAGAACCGCGTTGACGAATTTCGGTTCCTTGCCTTCGGGGAAAAACGCCTTCGCCACCTCGACGAATTCGTTGATCACCACCTTGGGCGGCGTATCCATCGCCACAAGTTCGGCCCCCGCCGCGCGGAACAGCGCGCGCAGCACCGGGTCGATGCGGTCAATCGGCCATTTTGCCACCAGCGCCCGGTCGGTCATCTGGTCAATTTTGGCCTGCCAGTTCACGGCCTCGCTGACGATCTTGCGGAAATGGGTCAGATCGCCCTCCGCCATTTCGGTGCCGTCCTCGAAGACTTCACCAAACCGGAAGGCCTCGAATTCGCGCACCACACGCTCGACGGTCTGCGACGAGGTTTCCATCTGGAACAGCGCCTGCACCGCAAAGAAGCGCGCGGCGGAGCGTTTCAGCTTGCCATCGGGTTTGCCGCTCATGCCAGATGCCCCCCTTCGGCGCGGAAACCGATGCCCTTGCGGGCTCCGGCCCAGCGACGGGCATGGGCGATCAGATGCAGCGCGGCAGCGGCGGCCCCGCCCCCCTTGTTCTGTCCGGCCGGATCGGCGCGAACCACGGCCTGTTCGCGGTTTTCCACCGTCAGAATGCCGTTACCGATGCAGGCGCCTTGCAGGCCCAGCAGCGTGATGCCGCGGCTGGAATCGTTGCAGACCGTATCGTAATGCGTGGTCTCACCCCGGATCACACATCCCAGACCGACATAGCCGTCGTAATTCGACAGCCGCTCCGCCAGCGCGATGGCCGAGGGGATTTCCAGCGCGCCGGGCACCTCGATCACTTCGGTTTCCGCACCGCAGGCGGCAGCCACGGCCTGCGCCCCCGCCACCAGATTGTCGGCGATGTCCTTGTAGTAGGGCGCCACGACGATCAGGAGCTTCACCGGCTTGTCGAACTGCGGCAGCGGCAGCGTGTAATGCTGTTCATTGGCGGCCATGGGTCACTCCTTGATCGCGCGGGTGCCGGAGATCGACAGGCCATAGGCATCCAGCCCCACGACCTTGGGCGCCTGATGGTTGGTGACCAGCGTGATTTCGGTCAGCCCCAGCGCGGCGAGGATCTGCGCGCCCAGCCCGTATTGCCGCAGCGTCTGCGGCGAGGCCTCGCCCGCCTCCACCAGTTTCATCGAAGTGTCGCGCAGCAGCACGACCACGCCGCGCCCCTCGGACGCGATGACTTTCATCGCGCCCGACAACTCGCCCGCCGTTTCGACGCCGCCGATCCCCAGCACATCGGCCAGCGGATCCAGCGCATGCATCCGCACCAGCACCGGACCGGGCGCCGCGATATCGCCCTTGGTCAGCACCACATGTTCCGCCCCCTGAGCCACATCCGAGAAGATGCGCATGACCCATTCGCCACCGTGAACCGAGGTCACGCGGCGGACGGACGCCTCTTTCACCAGATTGTCGTGGCGGCGGCGATAGGCGATCAGGTCGGAAATCGTGCCGATCTTCAGGCCGTGACGCTGCGCGAACTGCACCAGATCGGGCAGCCGCGCCATGGTGCCGTCGTCATTCATGATCTCGCAGATCACCCCGGCGGGCTTCAGCCCGGCGAGACGCGACACATCGGTCGCGGCTTCGGTATGACCGGCGCGCACCAGCACGCCGCCATCACGCGCGCGCAAAGGAAAGATATGGCCCGGCGTCGCGATATCCTGCGGACCGGCCTTGTCGTCGATGGCCACCGCAATGGTGCGGGCGCGGTCGGCGGCAGAAATGCCGGTCTCCACCCCTTCGCGCGCCTCAATCGAGACCGTGAAGGCAGTTTCGTGGCGCGAGGAGTTCTTCGAGGCCATCAGCGGCAGGCCAAGCTGGTCGATCCGCGCACTGGAGAGCGTGAGGCAGATCAGCCCGCGCCCGTGCGTCGCCATGAAATTCACCGCAGCCGCGTCACACATCTCGGCCGGGATCACCAGATCGCCTTCATTTTCGCGGTCCTCATGGTCCACGAGAATGAACATGCGGCCCTGACGGGCATCTTCGATGATCTCCTCGGTCGAGGAAATGGCGTCGGAAAAGTCGGTCTTGTGTCCGGTCATGGCACGTCTCCGGGAAGGTGTTCCCCTGCCATTACCGCAGCGCCCCGGCGATTGCCAGAGTGCACAGTCACGGGGCACAGAGTCAAAGACCCTGCGTCAAAGACCCTGCGCGAAGATGCGCGCGGCCGGAAGGTAATAGCCCAGCCGTCCGGCCACCACCCATTCCGGTTCGAACGGCGCATCGCCCACCAGCACCACGCCCTCGGCCGGATGGCCGGCATGGGCAGCCCGCAGCGCCGCGCGGATTTCGCCAAAGCGGCCCCAGGGCCGCG